>JAJFHI010000079.1 GCA_021775715.1 Hyphomicrobiaceae bacterium
CGCACGAGACCGAGCGCCAACTGTCCAGCCAATAACTCATCGTAGGCCAGCCGTTGACGTGGCAATCCACCCGGCGATATGTCACCGGTGTCGTCGGGGCGATGAACACGCTTGAGCGCTTCGTTTATCGAGGGCCACTTGCGTTGCGCTAGCCAGTCCGCTTCCTGCCATTCCGGAAGCTGCGGAAAAAAATCAACAGCTTGTCGTGTTGCCTTTTGTAAAACCTTACCAGATAGCCCTGCGGTCAGCGGATAAACCGGCTCAAGCATCGGCAGCGTGTCGCGAGACTGAGGTGCCACGATGTAATCGGGGTGCGACATTTGAATCGACTTCGCATAATGCTCGATGCGGCCTGAGACAAATCGCGTTTCGCCAACCGGTAGGCTTCGCTCGATAAATGAACGCTCGGCGTGAAAAAAAACCAGCTCCAGACGACCGGTGTCGTCTTCAGTGGTGACCTTGTGTGGTGCGCGCCGATTGCCGCGTGGCGCTGGCTTGTGTTTCAAGACGCGGACTTCAAGCGTCGCGATCGTGCCGGGCAACGCATCGGCGACGGTTGGCGTCGCACGCCGGTCTATCACGCCGGTCGGCATATGCCAGATAACGTCGATCACCCGTGGTTCCACTACGCCGGGCTGTAAATCGACAGCCTTTCGCAGCAGGGCCGCGAGGCGCGGCCCAATGCCCACCAACTTCGTGGCGGATGCAAACAGTGGCGTTAAGGCCTCAGGCCGCATAACTGACTGTCTTTCTTATCTCAGTTTTCCGGTTGTCGCGGGTTTTTGCGCGATCTTCAAGGGGCTGACTGCGGCTTTGTCGTGGATCGCGCGATGACCCCTTTGCGCAACCACCATCGGGCGTTATACCACCGTACACATTGGCCTCAACAGAGCGGGGCACGGCAATAGCGTCAAGGACCGCGCCCGGGTTTTCCCGTGTGAGGAGGATATGGATTCGGATATGGGCATCGATCTTGAACTGCGGCGGCGGCGGGCGGCCTATCGGGCAGCGCACCGTGGCACACGGGAGATGGATTGGCTGATGGGCAAGTATGCCGACACCGTGTTGCCGGATATGGATGAAGCCGCGTTGGATCGGTTCGAGAAGTTTCTGCAATTACCAGATCCCGAGCTTCAAAAATGGATCATGTCTCCTGATGTCGAGATCGAGCCGGACTTCGCCGAAATGATCGAAACACTACGCCGGTTCCACAAAGTATCGGGCGACGGCGCGCCGCAAAAATGAATCACCGCGGTTTTCTCATGCGGTACCCAATTGCAATCGGCGGCCGTGAAAATTAACCGGCTGCACCACTCTAAAGTGCTTTGACCTCTATGGCTCTGACCGAAGATAAACTGACCGTTTCGCACGACATTATTCTTTCCGGCGTTCCGGAGGGCTATGACGCTTTGCAAATTGCGCTGTTGGCAGCAAACGCTCGTGACGTGGCGGGTACAGACAGTGCGCTGCCGATGGTGCTGCACGTTGCGCGTGATGATAGGCGCTTGGACGATCTGGAAGCCGGCTTGAAGTTTTTCGCCCCCGATGTGCGCGTCATTGCGTTCCCGGCATGGGATACAGTGCCGTACGATCGTATTGGACCAAAGCCCGACATCGTCGCTCGCCGCATTACGGCACTTGCCAAGCTCGCGATTGGCAACCACAAGAAGCCGACCGTTGTTTTGACCACAGTGAGTGCCATTCTACAGAGGGTGCCATCGCGAAGCTACATCCGTCAGGCCGCCAAACAATTCTCGCCCGGCCAGCGCGTTGATCCTCAACGTCAGGTCAAACGCCTGATCGAAGCAGGATATGTGCGCTCCTGCACCGTAATGGAACCGGGTGAATTCGCGCATCGCGGTGGCATCCTCGATCTTTTCCCGCCGGCGCGTTCACGTCCCGTACGCCTCGATTTCTTCGGCGATAATCTCGAAAGTATCAAGTCGTTCGATCCGCAAACGCAGCGTACGCAGACACCGATCCAAAAACTGGTGCTGTTGCCAATCTCCGAAGTGGCATTGGGTGAAGCGGCCGAAAAACGGTTTCGCAGCAAGTACGTTGAGTTGTTTGGTGGCGGCACGATCGACGATCCGCTGTATCAAGCCGTCAGTGCCGGACATCGCCATCCAGGCCAGGAACATTGGCTACCCCTGTTCCATGAAAGTCTTGAAACGCTACTGGACTATCTTCCGGGCGTGCCGATCAGTTTCGATCACACGGCAGATGAAGTCATATCGCAGCGCTTCGGCCAGATCACCGAACACTATGAAGCCCGTATTGAAGCGCTTGAGGTGCAGGCGTTCGGTGCCCCGCCCTACAAGCCTGTACCGCCCGACAGTATGTATTTTGACGGCCGGACATGGGTTGAGCAACTCAAGGGCCGCGTGTGTTATCGTATGTCGCCGTTCGACGAAGACGCCAAGGTTGAAGTTCGCTCACTTAAAGGGCGGCAGGGCAAGACGTTTGCTGCCGAACGCCAATCGCCGGATGTCAACGTTTTTGATGCCGTCACAGCACACGTCCGCCGTCTTATTAGCGAACATCGCCGTGTGGTCATCGCCGCCTGGACACCGGGCGCGCGTGAACGTCTTGCCGGATTGCTTGCCGATCATGGCCTGAAAGACGTGCGCAAGGTTGACAGCTACCCGGACGCCCTGGCGTTGCCCGGTGATATTCCAGCCTTGGTCGTGCTTGGTCTCGAACGCGGCTTTGAAACACCTGACATCGCCTTCATCGGAGAGCAGGATATTCTCGGCGACCGTCTCGTGCGCCCACGTCGTCGCGCCAAGCGTGCGGCGGATGTTTTGACTGAGGCGGCAAGTCTGTCCGTTGATGATCTTGTTGTGCATGCCGACCACGGTATTGGCCGCTTTAAGGGCCTTAAAACAATTACCGCGCTCGGCCATCCGCACGATTGCCTTGAGCTGGAATATACAGGCGGCGACAAGCTGTTTCTACCGGTCGAAAACATCGAACTGCTAACACGGTATGGCGGTGCAGACGAGGGAAGCAGTCAGCTCGACCGGCTGGGAGGTGCGAGCTGGCAAAATCGCAAGGCGCGGTTGAAATCGCGTCTTCGTGAAATCGCCAGTGAACTCATTAAAGTTGCTGCGTTACGTGCATTGAAAGAAGCACCAGTGGTTGAACCGCCACCGGGTGATTATGAAGAGTTCGTCGCTCGCTTTCCGTTTGAAGAAACAGAGGATCAGGCGACCAGCATTGAACAAGTTGAGGGCGATCTGGCATCGGGACGTCCGATGGATAGGCTGATCTGCGGCGATGTCGGGTTTGGCAAAACAGAAGTTGCCTTACGCGCCTCCTTTATCGCAGCACTGAATGGCATGCAGGTTGCCGTCGTTGTGCCGACCACGCTCCTAGCGCGCCAACATTTCCAGACCTTCAAGGACCGTTTCCAAGGACTGCCGGTGCGGCTGGCGCAGCTATCGCGGCTTGTCGCCGGCAAGGACATGACGGCTGCGAAAGAAGGACTGAAGACCGGTGAGATCGATATTGTCGTTGGCACGCATGCGTTGCTTGGTAAATCGATCGAATTTGCTCGCCTTGGTCTTTTGATCATCGATGAAGAACAGCACTTTGGCGTTGGACACAAAGAGCGGTTGAAGAAACTGCGCGATGACGTTCATGTGCTGACCTTATCGGCGACGCCAATCCCGCGCACGCTACAACTGGCGCTGACAGGTGTGCGCGAGCTATCTCTGATCACCACACCACCGGTGGATCGGCTGGCCGTGCGGACATACATCTCACCGTTTGACCCGGTGATATTGCGTGATGCACTTCGTCGTGAACGTTTCCGCGGCGGTCAGACGTTCTATGTCGTTCCACGCATCAAGGATCTCGATGAAGTCTCGACGTTCTTGGCCGAAGCTGTGCCGGATCTTCGGGTGGCGCGCGCCCACGGCCAATTGACACCGACCGAACTCGAAGATGTCATGACGGCGTTCTATGAGGGCAAGTATGACGTCTTGCTGTCGACGGCTATCGTTGAAAGTGGCCTCGACGTGCCCAACGCCAATACGATGATTGTGCATCGGGCCGATATGTTTGGTCTTGCTCAACTCTACCAGTTGCGTGGCCGCGTCGGGCGTTCGAAGACCCGCGCCTATGCCTACTTCACCACGCCGCCAAACAAAGTGCTGACCGAAGCCGCCGACAAACGTCTCAAAGTTCTGCAGTCGCTCGACACACTTGGCGCCGGGTTTTCGCTTGCAAGCCACGACCTTGATATTCGTGGTGCAGGCAACCTGCTTGGTGAGGAACAGTCCGGACACATCCGCGAAGTTGGTTTCGAGCTTTATCAATCGATGCTCGAAGAGGCCGTTGCTGCCATGAAGGGTGGCGATATGGGCGAGACCGAGGACCAGTGGAGTCCTGAGATCTCGCTTGGCACCGCGATCCTTATCCCGGAAAGCTTCGTTGCCGATCTACAACTTCGCCTGACGCTGTATCGCCGACTGTCGAGCCTGGAGACGAGGGCCGACATCGACGACTTTGCAGCTGAAATGATTGATCGTTTTGGTGAGTTGCCGGAAGAGGTAACGCATCTTCTCGACGTGATGGAAATCAAAGGGCTGTGCCGGCAAGCCGGCGTGGCACGTGTCGATGCCGGACCAAAAGGCGCGCTGTTAACGTTCCATAATGACAAGTTTGCCAACCCGGAGGGTCTCGTTGTCTTCATGCAGAAGTCGCATGGCCGTGTGAAACTTCAATCTGATCACAAATTCGTCGTTAAAGGCGATTGGGATCAGCCTGAGTACCGCTTGAACGGCGTCAGAAGCGTCATTCGCGATTTGGCAAAGATCGCGGCGGCGGCAACCGAAACGACCTAGGCCTTTTCGGTGTAGACCCTGCTAAGTGCAGCACGGCGGATCTTGCCGTTTGCCGTGCGCGGTAGCGCGTCGACAAGTACGACCTCGCGCGGTGTCTTGTAACTGGCCAAACGCTTACCAGCGAAAGTGATGACGTCGTCCGCTGTGAGCTTTGCGTCGGATTGCGCGACAACAAATGCAACAATCACGGACACATCGGACCGCACGGCGATTTCGGTAACGGCCGTTTCCGTGATCTCTGGGTGTGCGAGCAACACCGCCTCGACCTCCTGCGGGGCGACGCGGTAGCCGAGGGCTTTCATCACATCATTGGCGCGGCCAAGATGTGTGACGTAACCACCTGCATCGATCATGGCGCGATCACCGCCGACAAACCAATCACCACGTTGTACCTCGGCGTCTTCCTCCGGGCGGTTCCAATATCCAAGCATCAAACCCGGATCGGACCTGTGGACGCCAAGCAATCCCGGTTTTCCAGCTGCAAGTGGGATGTCGCCTGTTGTCTCATCCTCAGATAAAATCGCGATGCATCGTCCCGTCTGCGCCTTGCCGACCGTGCCGATCTTTGGCGGCGTGGCTGGTCCGGTCGAGATGTAAGTCGAGATCTCGCTCATGCCGAGCGCCTCATAAAGCGGTGTACCGGTGGCGGTCTGCCAGTCGTCGATCAATCCAGGCGGCGGTGCTTCACCGGCCATCAATCCATGGCGTAGTTTTGCTAGTGGTTTGGCTTCAGCCGCGACGAGTTCTGCATATTTCAGGATCTGACGAAATACACCAGGGACGCCCGCAAACAATGTTGCGCCTGTGTTGCGAATGACATCCGGCCAATCGGCA
>JAJFHI010000080.1 GCA_021775715.1 Hyphomicrobiaceae bacterium
GATCGACATCGGCCGGCTCTATCGCGACACGGGCAAATTCACATACGACCCTGGCTTCACCTCAACTGCCAACTGCTCTTCCAAGATCACATACATCGATGGTGAAAACGGCATCTTGCTGCACCGTGGTTATCCGATCGATCAATTGGCAGAAGACTCCAATTTCGTCGAAGTCTGCTACCTGTTGCTGCATGGCTCACTTCCAACGAAAGCCCAGGCTAAAGAATTCACCACGACGATCTCGCGCCATACAATGCTGCACGAGCAAATGGCCCGCTTCTTCACCGGCTTCCGACGTGATGCCCACCCGATGTCGATCATGGTCGGTACCGTTGGCGCGCTGTCGGCGTTTTATCACGACTCAACCGACATAACGGACCACAGCCAACGCATGATCGCGAGCCACCGCATGATTGCGAAGATGCCGACGATCGCGGCGATGGCTTACAAGTATTCCATCGGCCAGCCGTTCATCTACCCGCGAAATGACATCGATTTCACGTCCAATTTCCTGCAGATGTGCTTTGCGGTTCCATGCGAGCCATATGTCGTTAACCCGGTGATCGCCCGCGCGCTTGACCGCATTTTCATTCTTCACGCCGACCACGAGCAGAACGCATCAACATCAACCGTTCGCCTGGCAGGCTCGTCCGGCGCCAACCCGTTCGCCTGTATCGCCGCTGGCATCGCATGCCTGTGGGGACCGGCACACGGTGGTGCCAACGAAGCAGCCCTCAACATGCTTGAAGAAATCGGGACCGTTGACCGCGTTCCCGAGTTTGTCGCCAAGGCAAAAGACAAAAGTTCCGGTTTCCGCCTGATGGGTTTTGGCCACCGCGTTTACAAAAACTACGACCCGCGCGCGAAGGTCATGCAGAAGACCTGTCACGAAGTGCTTGATGCGCTCGGTAAAAAGAACGAACCTCTGCTTGCTGTTGCGATGGAACTGGAGCGCATCGCGCTGCAGGACGAATACTTCATTGAGAAGAAACTCTATCCAAACATCGATTTCTATTCTGGCATCACGTTGAAAGCGATGGGCTTCCCAACGTCCATGTTCACGGTTTTGTTCGCGGTCGCCCGGACCGTCGGCTGGATCGCACAGTGGAAAGAGATGATTGAAGATCCCGAACAGCGCATCGGCCGTCCTCGCCAGCTTTACGTCGGCGAACCAAAGCGTGATTTCACGCCACTCGATCAACGCTAAGTTTGAGATTGGTAGATTAGAATATGAAAAACACCGGCCCCGATGGCCGGTGTTTTTTATTGTACCTGCACATACGACAACACAACGCGTGCGGCGGCAGCGCTTGGAGCTTCTCCGTTTGTGGCCATGGCAGCGGGGATCGCGTCGAGGGCAGCAAGTTGTGCTGACCGCGCCGGTGTGTCGCTCAAGAGCTCTGCAATTTCTGGTGCCATCTTTTCCGGAATGCAATCTTCCTGAAGAAATTCTGGGAATGGCTCCGACCCGAGCACCAAATTCGCCAATACGACTGACGGTATTTTCAATAAGTAGCGAATAACGGTCGCAACCGTCTCAACACGGTAGCCAACCACCATCGGCACACGGGCCATACCAAGCTCAAGCGTGACCGTGCCCGAAGCAGCCAATGCGGCGTCCGCCAACTTAAAAGCGCGGAACTTGTCGTCATCGCCCTCAACCAAATGCGGCGCGACGGGCCAGTCCATCGCCAGGCGTTCGATCAATTCTCGCTTCGCTTGTACCGCTGGCAAAAGCACCTGAGGATGTATCCCCTGCAGCTGCAGATGGCCGAGCGTTTCACCGAACGGTGCCATCAACTTGGTGATCTCGGATCCACGGCTGCCCGGCAAAACAACGAGCACGGGTCGATCGGTCGTCAGCCCCAACCGTTCCGCCAACGGTCCAGGATCAAGTGCTGCCAACCAATCACGGCGTTCGATCAACGGATGTCCGATATACGTGCAGGCTGGTCCACCCAAACGGCGATGCGCGTCAGGCTCAAATGGCAACAGTGCCAATACGTGATCGACATAGGCCGCCATTTTTTTTGCGCGACCCGACCGCCACGCCCACACACTCGGGCTGACGTAATCGATGATCGGAACGTCGGGCATGGCGCCACGCAAGCGTTTTGCGATGGGGTGAGTAAATTCCGGACTATCGATGATGACAATCACATCCGGCTTGAAGGCGTTAGCGGCGTCGACCGTTTGATAAACACGGCGCACGATCCGCGGCAACGCCTTGAGAATGGCAAGTGGTCCCATCACCGCAACTTCATCAAGTGGAAACAGAGAATGCAATCCCTGCTCTGACATCAGTGGCCCGCCGACACCTTGCATCTCAACCCCGTTGGCGTGTTGCGCGCGCAATGCCGGAATGAGTTTCGCACCCAGTGCATCACCTGAATGTTCGCCAGCGACCATGAAAATCTTCACGGGCGAACCGTCGGCCACAATGCTTTGTCTCTGTTCAGGTGTGTTGCGGCTTGTCATGTGTCACGCACTCCCGCGCCCTAAGTCAGCACCTTCAACACGGGCGGCCGACAGCCCGGCCGCATTGATCGCCGCAAGGCAGCCCGGATCTATTCCTTGCGACGACGATCCGACCATGACAGCGAGGCCTGCAAAGCCTGCTTCATCAATTGCCGCGACAACGTCAAGCGTCACGTTTTTTTCATCGCGTACCACAACCACACCACGTCGCCGAGACCAATGCGCAGCCCCCCATTGCTTGCGACGCGCAATTCGCTGGCACAACGCCTCTATGTCCTCACCTGTTTCAATACCAAGCACATGCCCGCGTGTGACAACCACCGCGCCGCCCGTCCCAAATGCGCTGACGGCTTGCAGAACTTGTGTGCCGAGTGCCGAGTCGGCAGAAAACACTTTGCGTGGCTTGAGTTGGCTTATGATCTCAACGCGAGCACCGCTGTCCCGGCCTTGCACTTCGTCTGGCGCACGTACAGCCGGCGCGTCACGCATAACACCAACGACGATCACGCCTTGTGCATCCGCATTTGCAATAAGCTGTTGTTTGTTGGCGGCCAGAACGTGACCAGCCTGAAGCGCGAGGCCCTTGAGGTTGGCCTCCGTCGCGTTCTTGACCGTATCCGGCCCGATGGCCGGTAGATCGACGCGCATGTCCTGGCCGCGCTTCGGCGCCTTGATCAAGAAGCCACGGCCACCAGCCAACAGATTTTGAGACGCGCGGCGACCTTCAGCGACGCGCGACAGCATGGCGTCGGTGCCCTCAATCCCCTCGATGGCTTCGACACTCAAATCCTCTGAAACCACGACTGTCTGCCCGACATCGTAAGGGCTCAACGCCTCAAGCAACCGGAGTCCGTGCGCGATTGTTGCATCGTCTTCTGCCGATGGTTTGCCAACGCCCAGAGGTCCAGGACCAATCAAAAGTTCAGGGGCAACATCGCCTGGACCGACAACACAATAACCTTTCTGCTCGAAGAATTTTGTCACGCCGCGCAGAACGCTATCATCGCCGCCAGCAGCAAGGATGCGTAACGCACTTGGCAGCGCCGCGAACAATCCAAAGTCCGGTCTCAGGCGTCCAAGATCGGGACGGCTGACGCTACCGACGATCACAAGGTCGGTGCATTTGGCTTTGCTGAAGGCTGCTAGGATGGCACCAACCTGCCCCCAGTAGACCCATGTCAAAGGAAAGTCCGAGAAATCCGCATCGGCTTCATTGCGGAAGGCGACAATGTGGACCGATGCCCCACGAGCACGGACACTGACAGCAATCTCAAGTGGAAGCGACCCGCCGCCAGCTAAAATCCCGAACGTGCGCTGGCCACCACGCGCCATCATGATGCTGTCTAACCGCTGGCGGATTGGCGGGGCGTACACACCGATCGCTTGCCACCCTCACGGATGAAGTCGATGATCTCCATCACTGTCGCATGGTCCTTAAACTCATCCCCGACATCGTCCATGCGTTCCGTCAGCGTGCCTTCCTCGGCAAACAACAAACGATATGCTCGGCGCAGGTCTTGAATGCCCTGGCGAGAAAACTTGCGTCTCTGCAAGCCAATAATATTCAGGCCTGACAGATAGGCGCGGTTGCCGAGCGCCATACCGAAAGGAATGAGATCGTTCTCAAGGCCTGACATGCCACCGAGGAATGCATGCGCTCCGATGCGGGCAAACTGAATGACAGCAGCACCACCGCCAAGAATGGCGAAGTCGCCAACCAGGCAATGACCGGCCAACATAACGTTATTGGAAAAGATCACGTCGTTACCGACATGGCAGTCGTGGCCAACATGCGAGTTTGCCAAAAATGTGCACCGGTCGCCGATCGTGGTCGACATCCCGCCACCTTTGGTTCCCGGATTCAAAGTTACGCCTTCGCGGATCATGCAGTTGGCGCCGACTTCAAGCGTCGACGGCTCGCCGTCGTATTTAAGGTCTTGCGGCTGGTGGCCGACAGACGCGAACGGAAAGACGCGGGTTCCCGACCCAATCTTCGTTCTGCCCGCGACCACGGCATGGCTGATAAGCTCAACACCATCGCCCAATGATGCGTCCGCACCGACCATGCAGAACGGTCCAATGCTGACATCCGCCCCGACTTTCGCACCATCCTCGACAATCGCTGTCGGATGGATTTTACCCTCTGACATTCACATCCTCTGGATCGACGATCATGGCACTGATCTCGGCCTCTGCCACAACCTGGTCATTCACTTTCGCTTCGCCAAAAAAGCGCCACGCCCGTCCGCGCGCGCGAATTTTCCGCACGTGGTAAAGCATTGTATCACCCGGCAGCACGGGTCTGCGGAACTTCGCGCGATCAATCCCCATGAAGTAAACGATCTGCGGTTTATAAGTTTCACCGAGACTATGCACGCAAAGCGCGCCGGCTGTCTGCGCCAACCCCTCGATGATGAGCACACCCGGCATGACGGGAAAATCTGGGAAGTGGCCTTGGAAAAACGGTTCGTTGATCGTAACGTTCTTGAGGCCAATGGCGGTCTCGTCACGGTCCATATCGTAAATCCGATCCACGAGCAGAAACGGATAGCGATGCGGCAACAGCTTCATCACACGGGCAATGTCGGCAGTCCCGAGTTCTTTTTTGGCAGTGGCATCATCCATTGCACGCGTACTCCGTCTGAAATCTTGTCATATTCATTCTGGCCCGATTGAAAGAAGCGAATTCTACGCCGCCTCTTTACGACTTCTTAGTTGACTTTGCACCGGCACGAGCAATGAACGCCAACTCGCGCGCCCATTGGCGAAACGGTTTGGCGGGCGTTCCCCCGCAACGTGCCCCAGCTGGAATGTCATTTTTGACGTGCGAGGCGCCAGCGATCTGGGCCCCGGCACCAATCTTCACGTGACCGACGCTTCCGGATTGTCCGCCCATGACGACAAAGTCGCCTAGTTCGGTCGAGCCCGAAATGCCGGTCTGGCCGACAATTACACAATTGCGGCCCATGACGACGTTGTGCCCGATCTGGACCAGATTATCAATTTTCGAGCCTTCCCCGATAATAGTATCCTTAAGAGCACCGCGATCGATGGTTGTATTGGCGCCAATTTCAACGTTGTCCTGAATAAT
>JAJFHI010000009.1 GCA_021775715.1 Hyphomicrobiaceae bacterium
GCACCGTGGCTGTTGCCTCGTGTTGCGACGGCTCCCGGCGTCTATGAAGCGCGCAAGTCACTTGGTTGGGCGACATTCTTCTTTGGCTTCATGATGCTGACCGTGGCGACTGCCGCAATATTTATGCGATACTATTTGATGCAGGTCGCGGGTGCTCCGCTTGCGAATGCACCGGACTGGGTTGCGACATTGACCAGTCAGAACCTTGCAGAAATCGCGACGCGTTCCACATTGAACAACGTATCAAATATTCAGTTTGATCGCGATATGCTTCTCGTAAGTTTGCCGCTTGCAGGTCAACTGCCGTTGGTCTTCAGTTATCTTGCCGCGGCGGGTATTTTGGCTGCGGCGCTTGCTGCTGCTGGTGCAACAGCGATTACACTCGCCAATCAGCTGACCGAAGATGTCGTCAATGGTCTGTCATGGGAACCGCCGTCGGTTGGAATTCGCCTCGCGACAAGTCGTTTTCTGCTACTGGCAATCGTTGGCTTTTGCGGCATTGTCGCCGCCGGTCTCGCATTCGACCCCGTCAAGTTATTGCTCTGGGCCTTGACGCTAACCGGCGCCACCGCATTTCCGGTGTTAGTTGCATCCGTCTGGTGGAAACGTATTAATTCGTTTGGTGCTGCAGCTGGTGTTGTGACCGGTTTCGGGGTTGCCGTCATGGTGATCATGGCGCATGAGCTTGGCCTGACGACCTTCAATGGCGTGCTCGCAAGCATGGTCGCGTTGCCTTCGAGTGCCATTGCCGCGGTCTCAGTTTCACTGGCGACTCCCAAGCCGTCCAAACATGTTCTCGAACTTGTGAGAGACATCCGCGTTCCTGGCGGAGAAATTCTGTATGATCGCGAAATGAGATTGCTACGATTGAAGCGGCGCCAGACTGTATAGCGCGTCTTTCTCGGGTGTCGTTGCGGCCATCGCGTTTGTCGCCTTTGGCGCTCGCGTGGGCTGTGAGCCAAGAAAACCTGCCGATAAGGCAAAAAAACAAATTAGGAGCCAAATGTCAGCCCGAACGCGCCACGGTCTTTATCCTGAAATTGATCCCTTTGATCGCGGCATGCTTGATGTTGGCGATGGTCACGAGATCTATTACGAACAATCCGGCAATCCGCGCGGCCAGCCCGTTGTTGTTGTTCATGGTGGACCAGGCGGTGGCTCCAATCCGACCATGCGGCGGTTCCATGATCCTGCGCAGTATCGCATTATTCTGTTTGACCAGCGCGGCTGCGGGAGATCGCATCCCCATGCCAGCCTTGAAGACAACACAACATGGCATCTCGTTGAAGACATGGAGCGCCTGCGCCGACATCTCAGCGTCGCCCGCTGGCAGTTATTCGGTGGTTCATGGGGCTCCACGCTGTCGCTTGCTTATGCCCAAACGTATCCCCAATATGTCAGTGCACTTCTATTACGCGGCATCTTCTTGTTGCGGGAAAAAGAGCTGCGCTGGTTTTATCAGGATGGATGCAGTTGGATCTTCCCAGAAGCGTTTCAGTTGTTTGCAGACGTCATCCCGAAGGCAGAGCAGCACGATATGATCGCTGCCTACCACCGCCGCTTGACAGGGGGCGATCAGGCGGCACAGCTTGAGGCGGCACGTGCCTGGAGTATGTGGGAGGGGACAACGCTATCCTTGTTGCAGGATCCGGAGCGCGTTCGCCTGTTTGGTGTGGATTCTTACGCACGTGCGTTTGCCCGCATTGAGTGCCATTACTTCATCAATCGCGGCTTCCTTGAAAGTGATGGCCAGTTGCTCGTCAACGCCGGTGTCATGAGCGATATTCCGGGTGCCATCGTTCACGGTCGATACGACGTGATTACACCGATGCGCAATGCCATTGACTTGCATGCCGCTTGGCCAAAGGCAGAATTGCACGTTGTGCCGGATGCCGGCCATGCTGTGACGGAGCGGGGCATCGTCCATGAGCTGATAACGGCAACACGTGCTTTTGCGGACTGCGCCTGACAACGGTGTTCCGCAATCAATCTGAAAAACTGCCGAGAAAATTCAGCGCCAGCTCGCGGGTATGTGGCTTCGCGCGATGTTCAACGACATAAATGCCTTGCCAAATCCCGAGCAACAGTTCGCGATTTTCTATCGGTACCGTTAGCGTCGTGTTGGTCACCATGGCTTTGATGTGCGCTGGCATATCGTCCGGGCCTTCCATCGCATGACGGTAGCCGACGTTCTCCGGTGCCAATTTGTCGAGTGCAGCACGCAGATCGTGTTGCACGTCAGGGTCTGCATTTTCCTGGATCAAAAGAGATGCCGACGTATGCCGGATAAAAACTGTCATCACACCCGTGTCAGCGCAAATTTCAGCAAGCCATGCGGAAACCTTGCCGGTCACGTCGGTGAAGCCAGGGCCACGCGTTGTGATCGACAACCGTCCGGTCCGCTGAGAAAGTGCTGCTATCATTGCCGGGCTACAAAGGTGTCGTATCAGGTTGTGGCATCGTTTCTTTGTCAAGCTTTTGGAAACGGTCACGGAACTTCTTGATCATGCGTTCGACGTAGTCGAGAGCCTTGTCGACATCCTGCTCCGA
>JAJFHI010000081.1 GCA_021775715.1 Hyphomicrobiaceae bacterium
TCAACAACCAGAACAGTGCCATCAACTCCAATGACCTTAACGTTGGCCCCCGCTGGAAGGTCCGGACCATTGGCATGCCATAACGTATCGCTGACGTGCACCTTGCCACGCCCGCCTTTAATTGCTTCTGCGACTGTCACGGACTTGCCGATGTACTGCGAGCCACGGTCGTTGAGATCTGGCAGGTCGCTTTTCGAGTTTTCGGGATCGGCGTAGCGGCGGAACAAGAACACGCTGCTGACAGACAAAACAACGAATGCTAGCAATTGAAGCTGCCAGGCAACTGTGTCTCCAAGGACCAGTGACAACACCCCGACAATCGCCGCTGAAACTCCGAACCAGAGAAAGTGCACGCCAGGGACGATAAACTCGAGAAGGATGAGCGCAATCGCCAATACAAACCAGCTCCAGAAACCAAGGCTCTGAGCAAATTCCATTAATTCCTGCATCGATAACACCTCCCATCGGCGCCGGCTCGTGAAAGCCAGCATGGCCTAAACTCATAAACGTACGGCGAACATAAAGCTAATTGGCCGCCAGCCGGAGAAACCGACCGGCGGCCATGTGTTGTCTTTCGCCCGCCCGTGGGCGGACGGATTGAGTAGATTATACTCGTGGAACCGAAGAACGTTTGCCCTGGCCATCTTCACCGTCGCCAAAAGCTTCTTTGGCAATGGCGCCCAGACCCGCGATCGAACCGATCACAGCAGAGGCTTCAAGCGGCATCATCAGGACTTTCTGGTTCGGTGCGGTAGCAAGCTTCTCCAGAGCCTTCACGTAGTTGTTGGCAACGAAGTAGTTGATTGCCTGGATGTTTCCTGCGGAAATCGCATCAGAAACCATTCGAGTGGCATTTGCCTCAGCCTCAGCTTGGCGCTCACGCGCTTCAGCATCTTTGAAGGCAGCTTCCTTACGACCTTCGGCTTCCAGAACCACAGCCTTCTTTTCACCATCGGCTTCAAGGATGGCAGCTTCGCGTGAGCCTTCAGCTTCCAGAATCTGCGCGCGTTTTTCACGCTCGGCTTTCATCTGACGTGCCATCGAATCGACGAGGTCGCGCGGTGGCTCGATGTCTTTGATCTCGATACGCGTGACTTTCACGCCCCACGATTCCGTCGCCGCATCCACCACGTTCAACAACTGGGCGTTAATCTGGTCGCGGTTCGACAGCAATTGGTCGAGGTCCATCGAGCCCATAACAGTACGAATGTTTGTCATCGTCAGGTTGACGATTGAAAATTCAAGCCGGTCGACTTCGTATGCAGATTTCGCTGCACTCAGGACCTGGAAGAACGTCACACCATTGACTCGCACCATGGCGTTGTCTTTGGTGATGATATCCTGGCTTGGAATATCAATGACCTGTTCCTTCATATTGATACGGTGGCCGACGCGTTCCATGACGGGCACCAGTATCCACAACCCTGGTGATAGTGTGCGTGTGTAGCGGCCAAAATTTTCGACCGTATAGTTGTACCCCTGAGGCACAATTTTCACTGTTGACCACAAGGCAAACACGGCCAATGCGACCAAGCCAAAAAGGACTATGTCCATAAAAAATTCCTCCTGCCGGGGTTTCCCATACGGTATATATGGGTACTCTCACAGGACTTTTTAAGGGGTAGTCACTGAAATATCGTAAACAGAAAGTTTCCAATGAATTAAATTGGCACCGAAATAAACAAATAACTAAGTACAATTCCAGATTATCTAATTATCTATTCTTAGGATTTTTCTTTTATCCAGCCCTTTAATTCACGCCTTGCAATAGTCTCAATTACCGCAAGCCCTTCTTCGCTATCATTCAAGGCTGGCAGATAGGCGTAACGCTCGCCACCATTTTCTTCGAAATACTCACGGTTCTCGACGTCCAACTCTTCCAACGTTTCCAGGCAATCTGCCGAAAAGCCGGGGGCCACAAGTGCTAACTTTTTGACGCCATCTTTTGCAAGCTGTTTGATTGTCTCATCGGTATAAGGCTGCAACCACGGATCATTGCCAAAACGCGATTGGAATGTTGTCAACCAGCGATCTTTTTCAATTCCGAGGCGCTCGCGCAATAACCGCGACGTTTTTTGGCAATTGCAATGGTAAGGGTCGCCGTTATCCAAATATTTCTGCGGCATTCCATGGAATGTTGCAATTATCTTTTCCGGCTCGAAATCAAGTTTCGCCAAATTCTTTTCCATCGATTTGGCGAGATTGTCGATATAGACCGGATCGTCGTGGTAGGCTGGCGCCACGCGGACAAATGGCTGCCATCGCATTTTCATCAGCGCCCGAAAAGCTTGATCGTTGGCCGTCGCCGTTGTCGCTGCCGCATACTGCGGATAGAGCGGCAAAAGCAGGATACGTTCACAGCCCTGCTCCTGCAGCCATTTCAACCGACTTTCCGTCGTCGGGTTGGCATAACGCATAGCCCAATCAACAACAACACGCGGATCTTCTGTGAGACGTTTGGCAAGTCCTTCGGCCTGAGCCCGCGTGATCGTCTTCAAAGGCCCCTCGTCGCGTTCATTGTTCCAGATGCTGGCATAGTCACGACCCTTTGGACCTGGTCGTAGGGTCAGGATGATGAGATTGAGGATCGGCCACCAAATCAGCTTGGGAACTTCGATGACTCGGCGGTCCGATAGGAATTCCTTCAAGTAACGGCGCATCGACCAATAGTCGGTGGCATCCGGTGTGCCAAGATTGAGAAGCAGCACGCCGATGCGGCCGTAGTTGGCTTTCGGGTGACTGGCAGGCCAAGTTGAGCGGTCCGGCTCAAAAGCAGCAGTTGGCTTCATCTCATTCATTGGTTAGCTCTCTCCTGTAGATAGAGTGCGAACGCCGCCACGCCGTCTGCGGATCATCGTATGATCCACAAAAGGTATCCCATATGTGTCGCCTTGAAATCTTTGTGGCCACATGTCTCATCCGGACGTTTTTTCCGCGGGCTCCGAGGCTGCGGCTAGCCAGAACGCCGTAAAGTTTTGCTTGAGCGCTTTTGGACGATCCGCGAACAAACGCCGCCCAATGGGTTCAGTGGCCTTCAATTGATGACGCTGCTCGGCCTTGAGCAACTCGACCACAGGCTTTGCATTGCGTTTCGACAACAGCTTCTTTGGCAACGTCGCGATATAATCATCGAGCACCGATAGGTCGTTGTACAGTCCAAGCCCCCGCGATAGCTCTTTGGCGGCCGCTATACGGTCTCCACAAACCTCAGGCCAGGCTGACCGCAATAGCGCCATATGCCGCCAATGCAATTGCACCGATTTGCGCCATTCATGCATCGCCTCGTTGTTCGGTTCAGCAAGGATGGAGCCAAATCTCTTTCGGCCCTTGCGATAGCAGCGCTCCAATCCTTCGCCGACCGGGTCAAAGCCATCGCAAGTGAGCCTGAGGGCAGAAATTGCCGTCCGGCCAGCTTCCAATCGGGACAAAATATCAGAGTAGTCGGCAGACGTTGCCGTCGATGCGGGTGAACCGGCCAGTAGCTCGGCTGCGACCTGGCTGTAAATAGTGGCGATCACGACACCAGCATTGTGGTCATAGCAATCATCCAGAAGGGCCAACGTCTGCAGCATGACATGCCGATCGCGGGTCGCCGATAGAGCCTGGGCGATATCTCTGAACCTCGCATTCTCGCGAACAAAATCATCTTCGGAAAGAGCTGGGCGGACAATCCGCAACAGCGCACGGATCCGCTTGATCGCCTTGCGCGCGCCATGCACAGCAACAACACGCCCATGGGCATCTGTATCTGATGGCGGCGCACCGACGGCCGACTGCCTTGTGTCCAGCATCCTCTGCGCTTTGGCAATCTGCTCGCTGGCAATACGCCGGACACCCATCTCGATGGTCTCGGTATGCTTGAAACGATACGGCATCGGGCGTCACACACTCACAATCAGATTGGTTTTACCAGGATCAGGCATCAGCCTCAGCGACGGCCCTGACGCCATCAGCCCAAGCGAGCCAATGGCTGACCTGGGCCTCTGGGTCCTCAGCGGTTACGAAGTCCGTGATGACGGCGATGCAGTTGGCACCGGCAGCCAAAACACCCGGCGCGCGCTCCGTTGTCAGCCCGCCTATCGCCACAAGCGGCAGGTCGCCTATGCGCTCGCTCCATGCCGTAACTCGCTCGAGCCCCTGCGGGCGCCACTTCATGATCTTCAGCTTTGTCTCGTATATTGGGCCCAGCGCGATGTAGTCGGGTTCAGCCGCCAACGCCGTTTCAAGCTCGGCTTTGTCATGGCTCGAAATGCCAAGACGCAGGCCTGCCTTTTTGATCTCACCCAAGTCCGCGGCCGCCAGATCTTCCTGACCGAGGTGAATGTAATCAGCGCCCGCAACAATGGCTTCACGCCAATAGTCATTGACGATCAACTGACATCCATGTGCGTTGGTGATCTCCAACGCTTCATCGATTTGGGCCTGTACTTCGGTATCGTCGGAATCCTTCAGACGCAACTGAATGACCCGGGGCCCGAGCGGCACAAGACGCTTCAACCACGTGACATTGGGGACGATGGGATAAAACGGGTCAAGCCCGGCGCGCGATAACGTCAACATGTGCGGCAAAGCCTGACGAGTGGT
>JAJFHI010000082.1 GCA_021775715.1 Hyphomicrobiaceae bacterium
TTTGTTTTTCGCTCCGCAAGTCACGACGACGGGTTCGTGGACATCGGCTTGTGCTCCCGTGAATTGCGCGTAGGCACAGATGATGACTTTATCGCCGACGCAGGCCAGACGTGCCGCCGCGCCATTCAGACCGATAATACCGGAACCTTTTTCGCCTTCGATGACGTAAGTTTGAAAGCGGTTGCCGTTGTCGATGTTGTAGATGTCGACGCGCTCATTGACCTTCAATCCCGCCGCATCAATGAGCTTGCGGTCGATGCTGATGGATCCTTCATAGTGTAAATCGCATTCGGTCACAGTCGCCCGGTGGAGTTTGCATTTCAGCATAGTCAGAAGCATTGGTTCGCAGTCCTTGTCATCGTAAAGTCAGTGGCACGAGCAGTGGCGATTGGTGGTCAGGTCGCGACCTGCGTAATCCACTCAGTCAAATTATAGTACGTTGAGATGCGTGCGACCTTGTTATCTCGCACCTCGAAAAACGCACCAGCCGGTAGGACGTATTTTTGGCCTGTTGCAGGTGGCAGGCCGGTTTCCGATTGGACGTATTTGCCATCGACATTGAACTCGGCCGCCGCCCGGGTTCCATCTATATTGACCATGACTGTTACGCCCGAGAGCTGTTCTTCGTAGTGGTGCGCCATACGGCCGTTAAAGGCTCGGAATTTCTCCCGGCCAATCCGGCGTTCACCCTGGTTCACGTCGTGGATCACATCTTCGACCATCCGGTTCAGCATACCGTCGTAATCACCGGCATTGAAGGCTTCGTAGTATTCGCGGATCAACGCCGCCGTCTTTTGGCGGGCTTGGGAATGCGTTTCGGCCTGGGTCATCGGGTGCAAAATCCTCGTGGTCGGACAATTTGACCGTTTCCTTAGCAGCGCCGGGGCGGCGGGCCAAGCTGGCTCGGGGCCATTCTGGTGGCTTTTGCCTCAGGCGCGCCGGCTTGCACTGTCCGGGGGGCTCGGATATTGCTCTGGCATGACTGAGAAGACCCCAAAATACGTGGTTGCGGCCCTTTATAAATTTACACCGATGCCGGACTTTGAAGCGGCAAAGGCGCCGCTTGCGGCCGTCTGTGAGGCTGAGAATGTCACGGGGACGCTGCTACTGGCGCATGAGGGCATCAACGGCACAATTGCGGGCTCTCGCGCCGGGATCGATAGGGTGCTCTGCCACATCCGCGCATTGCCTGGTTGTGCCGACCTTGAGGTCAAAGAGGGCTTCAGTGTCGTCTCGCCCTTCATTCGTCTGAAGGTTCGTTTAAAGCGTGAGATCGTCACCATGGGCGTGCCCGATATCGATCCGTTGCAAAGCGCGGGCACATACGTTGCGCCGCAGGAGTGGAACGGGCTGATTGCGTCGCCCGACACCGTCGTGATCGACACCCGAAACGATTATGAGGTTGGCATCGGGACGTTTGAAAATGCGATCAATCCGGAGACGGCGAATTTTCGTGAATTGCCTAGGTGGACCGAGGCCAATTTGCCGGAAGACAAGTCGACGAAAATCGCAATGTTTTGCACCGGTGGTATCCGCTGTGAAAAGGCAACTGCACTTTTGAAGGAGCGCGGTTATTCCGAGGTCTACCACCTCAAGGGCGGCATCTTGAAATACCTTGAGGAGGTGCCCGTCGAAGACAGCCTCTGGAAAGGTGAGTGCTTCGTGTTCGACCGACGCGTGTCCGTTGGCCACGGATTGAAGCCTGGCCCCTATCAGCAGTGCGCCATGTGCCGTCAACCGTTTGTGTCGGGCGAAGGCGCTGGGGGTTATGCAAAAAGTGCCTGCCCGACGTGCGAAACCAACGCCGTCGAGATCAAACGCCAACGCGCCGAACAGCGCCAACACCAGATCGAACTTGCACGCGCCCGCGGCGAAGAACACTTGGGCCCCAGACACAAAGGTCCCAAACATAAACCGCAAAAAGCAAAATAGCCGTCATCCAACGGCGGTTAGTTCTGGGCATCACAAACCTTCAAGTCTTTGTGTGGTCTTGAAGCAGTGAAGGTGGCTTTGTGTTAAGGCCACAGTGTTAGACCCGAAAGGCAGCCGGTTGGAGAAACGTTTATGTGGTTATTGGATGGATTTGTCTTCAACGCACTTGGTGTGTTGGCATCGATTTTTGTATTTCTTGCCGGTGCGATTGTCTTGGTCCTGGCGGCCCTGTTTGTCATAGATATCTTGCAGACCAAAGATGCCATCCGTCACAACTATCCTGTTATCGGCCGCTTTCGTTATCTTTTCTCGACGCTCGGTGAATTCTTTCGACAATACTTTTTTGCGATGGACCGCGAGGAAATGCCTTTCAATCGCGCCGAGCGCGAATGGGTCTACAAGTCATCGTCCGGCCGCGACAACACGATTGCTTTTGGGTCCACCCGCAGTCTCACTCCGGTTGGCACACAAATTTTCGTCAATTGCCCATACCCAAAACTTGAGGTTGATGTGCACAACGTGCCGGCTGTAACTATCGGGCCGTATTGCAAAACACCCTATGAAACAGACAGCATCATTCACATCTCCGGCATGAGCTACGGGGCGATCTCGGAACCTGCTGTGCGGTCACTTTCGCGTGGCGCTAAGCTTGCCAACTGCTGGCTCAACACCGGCGAGGGCGGCTTGTCGCCCTTTCACCTCGAAGGTGGCGGCGATATCGTTTTTCAAATTGGCACAGCGAAGTACGGTGTGCGTGACGCCGATGGAAAGTTGTCCGATGTAAAACTAAGAGAAATTGCAGCGCACGAACAAGTCCGGATGTTTGAAGTGAAAATGAGCCAGGGTGCCAAGCCGGGCAAAGGTGGAATTCTTCCGGCCGCTAAGGTCAACAAGCAGATTGCTGAAATTCGCGGCATTCCCGTCAACGAGGCATCGATCTCACCTAACCGCCATCCCGAAATTAACAGCAACGAAGACCTGCTGGACTTCGTCGCACATGTCCGCGATGTCACGGGCAAGCCAACCGGTTTTAAATGTGTGCTCGGTGCCTATGGTTGGTTGGAAAACATGTGCCAAGAGATCAACCGTCGCGGGATCGAGTCAGCACCTGATTTCATCACTATCGACAGCGGCGACGGGGGGACAGGTGCCGCGCCAATGCCGCTGATGGACAACGTCGGGCTGCCGATCAAGAATGCCCTGCCGGTGGTCGCCAATATTCTCATCAAGTACGACCTGAAAGATCGCATCAAAATTGTGGCATCGGGTAAACTCATCACTCCAGCCGAGGTTGCGTGGGCGTATTGCGCCGGCGCCGATTTTGTCGCGTCAGCGCGCGGGTTCATGTTTGCACTGGGCTGTATTCAGGCTTTGAAGTGCAACAAAAACACCTGCCCGACGGGTATCACGACACACAACAAGCGGCTGCAAAGCGGCCTCGATCCTGCCAATAAGGCCGAGCGCGTGAAAAACTTCGTTAGCAAAATCCACTACGGTGTCGGCCTGATTGCCCATTCATGCGGCGTCAATCACCCGCGTGAGCTTCGTCGGTATCACGTGCAACTTGTCCAGGCGAATGGCCGCTCCGAGCCCATGGATGTAATCTATCCCTATCCAGAGCCGCAAGGTTCCCATGGCGCTGTTGCGACCGCGCCCGGGACAAAAACCATCCGTTAACTTTGCACGATCCTACAGGGCGCGCTAAGCACGAGAAGTAATGCCAAAAACCAATCTACGGGGAAGAAGCCAACTATGACCTTTTTTAGCGTCCGCTCGCAGCATGTGTTCGGTCTTATCGGTGCAGCCGTATATGCCTTTGTTGTTGCGCTATCTACCAACGTGGCCCGGGCGGAGGACAAACCGGACGTGTGCGTCCAGGTCACGATGGACATTGACGATATTCATTTGTCATATCGCAACGAACTGCAGGCGCGCATAGATCGCTTGCTGGCGACAGGTGGCATCAAGCATCTCGGCGTCAATATCAAGGGTGGCAACATCAACGTGTTGTTGGCCGACGTTGCCGACGTCGACAAAGCAACCGCACTTGTTCAGACCATCAACGTGCCACTTGTGCTCTATGGAAGCGATGAGTTTGACATCGTCAACGAGGGTGACGGGCGCATCGTTGTAAAGCCGTCCCCCGGCGCCTTTCTTGAGATTGAAGAGGCGACAATGGCAGCCCTCAGGTCGCGCACCAAGATCGTGTCAAATCTCAAGACCAACGGGCAGACCAAGATCACGATGTTGAGCCAGAATGAGTTTCTGGTGTTTGCACCAGGCATTAAAGACATGGATGAATACAAGCGTCCGTTCGCGTTCACCCCAGGCGTTGATCTGACAATTCGCTTGTGGCCCCAGCCAAAAGAGGGCGAGCCGGTCGTAGCTCCAAAGCCAGGGTCGATGCAACCTGTGCGTCGAGGCTTCACCCACCGGCGTCTGGTCCTGGTGCCGCGTGTTGCTTTTGCCGATGGCCGTGATCTTGTCCGCGCAATTCCTGAAGTTGTCGATGGCAAGTCAGGCCTGAGCTTAAAGTTTTCGGGCCGTGGTACGAAAACACTCAAAGCCGTCACCGCAGACGCCAGCGGCGACATTATCGCAATTCTTCTCAGCAACATCATCGTTGCCGAATACAAAATCGATAAGCCCGTGACAGACGGAAAACTCTTCGTGCCGGTTGAGGAAACACCCGAGGAGCTGGCAAGGCTTGCCGATAAAGTCCAATCGGGTGGCTACCAACCACTGCATAAGGTCGAGCCCAGCGAAAAGTGCCAGCAGTGAGCGCGATTACAACGGCCATGCGAAGCCGCCATAAATGAAATTCCGCGCCATATCATTGCTCATGCTCGCCGAAGTTATGGCGATGGCGCTTTGGTTTGTGTCGGCGGCAGTGTTACCGGATATACTGCGCGAGGTCACACTTAGCCCGATGCGCCAGGCGGCGCTAACCAGCGGTGTGCAGGCGGGCTTCGTCATCGGCGCCTTGATGTCGGCGGTCCTGGGTCTGGCAGATCGCTTTGACCCACGCCGTGTGTTTGCAGTTTCCGCAATCGGCGCTGGACTTTTCAATGCAACTTTGTTGGTTTCCGAACCCGGCAGTCTGGCAGCCATAGCAGCCCGCGTTGCAACAGGCGCGTTGCTGGCGGGCGTCTATCCCGTCGGCATGAAGATTGTGGTCGGTTGGGGCCGCGAAGACCGCGGCTTTCTTGTTGGCGCACTGGTCGGAGCTTTGACACTCGGCTCGGCGTCCCCGCATTTGATTGCGTTGGCCGGTGGTGCGGACTGGCGCTTCACGGTTGGCGTGGCGTCGCTTGCTTCGATCGCGTCAGGCATTCTCGGTCTGTTCGTCGCGCTTGGTCCGCATCATGCTATCGCTGCCCGCTTCGATGCCACGGCAATTACAGCTGCGTGGACCAATCGGCGCGTACGTTTGGCTTATGCTGGCTACCTCGGGCACATGTGGGAGCTTTATGCCATGTGGGCGTGGATCGCAGCGGCAACGGCTATGTCATATGCCGCTACGATGCCGCTAGCCGCTGCTGAACAGTTGTCGATAGTTACAGCCTTCATCGCGATCGGTGCAGGCGGGCTTGCGTGTGCGTTCGCAGGCCTCGCCGCCGACCGCATCGGCAAAGCCAACGTCACTATCATCGCTATGGGGCTAAGTGGCGCGTCAGCTCTAGCGACGGCGCTGACATTTGGCGGTCCGTCGAGGCTGACCTTTGTCATCGTCGTTATATGGGGCATCACGATTATCCCGGATTCAGCGCAGTTTTCCGCACTCGTCGCCGATGCCGCCCCCTCAGACCAAGCTGGTAGTCTCATGACATTCCAAACCGCGCTCGGCTTTGCTCTGACGTTCGTCACAGTGCAAATTACACCCGTTCTCGCGACCCATTTTGGCTGGCCGATTGTACTTGCCGGTTTGGCGCTTGGTCCGGTTTTTGGCATCGCAGCGATGTTTCGTTTGAAAGCCATGGATTGAGCCGTCATTACGCCGACTAGTGCCATGATTAAGGCTATTGGTGCTGCTAGAGCCACAGACGCTGCCGTTCTGCGTTTTTTCTTGCAGTGGCAGCCGGGTCCACTAGTATTTTGTGCACGATCGAAATCAAAATTATAAGATGGAGAAAACGATGGCTCTTGATACCTCGAAAATGGCGCCGGTTTCGCGCAGAGATCTGCTTGTTGGGACTGCCGCAACGGGTCTGGCTGCGACAACAACCGGCTTGATGACGAGCACAGCCAGTGCAGAGGCGCCGTTTGTCAAAACCCAGGCTCCGTATTTCTATCGCTTTAACATTGGTAAGTTTGAAGCGACGGTCGTGTCGGACGGTCCGCTACCGTTGGGCGATCCAACGAAGACATTTATCCCAACAAAGGGTGAGAACATCACCGGCCTGCTTGAGAAGCATTTTCTGCCCACCGACAATGTCGTGCTGGAGCAGAATATTCTCGTCGTGAACACGGGCTCCAAGCTCGTGATCTTTGATACGGGCATGGGTGACTCAGATATCTTCGGGCCAACAACCGGCAAGCTGAAAAGCAACCTCAAAGCCGCTGGTATTGATCCCGCTCAAATTGATGCGGTCGTTGTCTCACATGCCCACCCCGATCACCTGTGGGGACTGATGACCGCGGATGGATCGTCGAACTTCCCGAATGCGCAGATCTTCATCAGTCAAGTTGACTATGATTTCTGGACGGCTGATGCACAGCTCAACGGCGAAGGGTTCGTCAAGCTCAATGCTGAAAACACCGTCAAGCAATTGAAGCCAAACATGGAAAAGATCACATTCCTCAAAGGCGGCGAAGAATTCCTGCCGGGCATTCAGGCAATCGCCACACCAGGGCACACACCGGGACATATGTCCTTCATGATTACGTCGGACGGTGAGACTTTCTGCAACCTCGCCGATATCTCGCACCATTACGTGCTGTTGTTTGAAAAGCCATGGACTGAGTTTGCCTACGACACGGACGCTAAGGCTGCAGTTGCCTCACGCACAAAAATGCTCGACATGCTGGCAACCGACAAAATTCCGTTTGTATCGTTCCACTTCCCATGGCCCGGCATCGGCTACGCCGGCCGTCACGGTGCCGATGGCAAAGGCTTCCACTATCATCCAAAGCCAATGAAGTTGGCGATATAGGCGTCCACCCACGTTGGTAGGACGGTAGTCTTTTCAAAAGGGAGCGCAGCAAGGCTGCGTTCCCCTTTTTGCTGGGATCATTAGCCGGCACAAACACTCCCGACTTTCCGTCGTCATTCCCGGCTTGATTGGGAATCCAAGTGAGCTTCAACGCTTTGGTGAGTGGTGGTTCCTTGAGGTGGTTCAGGGTGTGGTTGGCGGAGCTTGTTTTGCCTCGCGGCAATTCCTCGCTGTCGCTCGGGCCTTCGGCGGGTCGCGGTGCTTCCCGGCCGTTGGCATAAACGTTTCCCTTGGTCAGTTTGTCCGGAACACACAGGCGTGGATGCCTTCAACCTGCCGAGTGGATACCGCAAGATGTTGCCGTATGGCACGACCTCTGTTTTTCCTTGCACAATCTTGGCGCTGGCACCCGGGTGCCATGATGCGAGCGACAAGCGAGCGTCTGAATCGTTCCCGGCCCGTGCGGAGCCTGCCCGCAGGGCAGAATAGCGTGAGCACATAACTACTTTTGCGATGACGTGGGCGACAAGCGACGGCGTGAATCAATCCCGGCCTCGTGCGCAGCCCAACCGCAGGGAGGAATAGCGCGAGCGCAGGACTCCACACCACGGTGTTATCGCACCGCGACCGTCACCGTCTTTGCAGCGCCTGAAGTGGCACCGGACGCATCAGCCACAACGATGTCGAAGCTGGCGGAGGGTGTGAACGTTCCATCGTGCGTGAATACAACCTTGCCGTCTATGAGATCAGCCTGTGTGAAGCGCGAGACGGGCATTTTTGGAGCTGTATTCAGCGCGACAAACCCGTGCGTTTGTTTGGAAACGGTGAAGACCAGATCTTTCGCGGCGTCGTCGGGATCAATGGCTGTGATATCGGCGGTGGTCACCGACGCGGACGCGCCCTTCTTGACCGACAAGATGAAATCACCTGCCAATTCCGGTGGGATGTTACGCACATCCGCACTGAGCTCAGCGCCATCCTCAACAGCAAGGCGTCCATAGCGGATGTTGCCAGAGGCTTTTCCCGAACTGCGAAGGCTGAACAGTTGTTGAATCGAGATATTGCCTTGTACGTCGCCGAGTACTTCAGTTGTCTTTGCGTTCACGGTTCCATAAAGGCGCCCGCCACGATGGACCACGACATGATCAGCGCTGACAGTTCCTGTGACATAGCCATAGACTTCAAGCCGCGCACAGTTGCGCACTTCGCCCTCAAGCACGGTGTCCGCGCTGATCACAGCTATTCTCTTGGTATCCTGCACGGCGTGTGCTCCCTTAAGTACCTTTGTGTCCCAGGTCTGGATTTAACCAGCGTGACTTGTCAGGAACAATACGGCCTGACCAAGGATCTCTCTTGTCAAAAGTGATGCAGCGGGGTGGCGGTGCCCATTAAAACCAAAAAGATGTTTAACAGCCGCGCCACCGTGCCATGCGGGAGGCTCTATAGTGGCTGGGCATATTGCGGGGCATCATTATCGATCAGCACAGGCAACTGGTCTCCAACAGCGATGGGTCGACCGTCGGCATGCCCGTCCTGGCGGACGGTTGCCATGTGCTCTGCGCCGTCGGCATCGCTGTAGGTAACGTCGACGAAGTTGTCTTCCACGACTTTGTAGCCGCTATATTTAGCACCCTTCTGCGCACTGTTGCGGATGTCGGAGCAAGGTGCGCTGTCCGTTTTTTTTGTGCGTTTGTTGGTTTTGAAAAACTGCGTTGTCTTTTCAAGGTGGCAAAGCTTTTCGATTTTCAGAACGCTAGCCGTGACCTGGGTGTAGTTGAGCTGCTTGTCCCAAAATTGGTAGCCGTAATACGTGCCAAGGACCAGAGCGACAATAAAGATGGAAAACAGGAGATTGCGCATCGTACTTTCGCCAAGGGATCGGTGTTGGTGATAGACGTCACCAAAAAACATTAGGCGACCCAACCATAGCTACAAAAAAGGCGATGGATCGCAAAGTCCATCGCCAATTCTGTTTCATCTTTTCAAAGCAGCCTAGTTGTCCAGGAAGCTTCTCAGTTTGCGTGACCGGCTTGGGTGTTTCAGCTTGCGCAACGCTTTGGCTTCGATCTGGCGAATACGTTCGCGTGTCACCGAGAACTGCTGGCCGACTTCTTCCAGCGTGTGGTCGGTGTTCATGCCGATGCCAAAACGCATGCGTAGAACGCGTTCTTCACGCGGTGTCAGTGACGCCAGAACGCGGGTTGTTGTTTCACGCAGGTTGGACTGAATTGCAGCGTCGATTGGCAGCACAGCGTTGCGGTCTTCGATGAAGTCGCCGAGGTGTGAATCCTCCTCGTCGCCAATCGGTGTTTCTAGGCTGATCGGTTCTTTTGCAATCTTGAGAACCTTGCGTACTTTCTCAAGCGGCATCGCGAGTTTTTCAGCCAATTCTTCCGGCGTTGGCTCCCGGCCAATTTCGTGCAGCATCTGGCGCGACGTCCGGACGATCTTGTTGATCGTCTCAATCATGTGCACCGGGATGCGAATGGTGCGTGCCTGGTCGGCAATCGAACGCGTGATCGCCTGACGAATCCACCACGTCGCATAAGTTGAGAACTTGTAGCCTCGACGGTATTCAAACTTATCGACCGCCTTCATCAGGCCGATATTGCCTTCCTGAATGAGATCGAGGAACTGTAGGCCGCGGTTCGTGTATTTCTTGGCGATCGAAATCACGAGGCGAAGGTTGGCTTCAACCATCTCCTTCTTGGCTTGGCGCGCTTCGCGTTCGCCTTTTTGTACAGCGCGCACGATGCGGCGGAATTCAGGAATTTCAAGGCCGGTCTCGGTCGCGAGGTCATGAATGTCGCCGCGCAGATTGCCGATTTTATCGGTCTCACCATCAACGAACTTCTTCCAAGCTTTGCCGCTTTGCGACATCCGCTCAAGCCACGTCTGATCGAGCTCGTTGCCGTAGTATTCACCCAGGAATGCCTGACGTGACACACCGTAGGAATCGGCGAGGCGCATCAAGCGGCCTTCCATGCTGATCAGGCGCTTGTTGATTGAGTAAAGCTGCTCAACGAGGCTTTCGATACGATTATTGTTGAGCGACAGGCTCTTCACGTCCTTGACGATCTCATCGTGCAGCTTGTCGTAGGCTTTCTGCTGCTGGCGTGTGCCTTCTTCGCCGGCGAGCTGTTGCTCGAGCTTTTTGTCCTGATGCTTGCGCAGCTTTTTGTAGGTCGAAGCAATATTGTCGAAGATTTCGAGAACTTTCGGCTTTAGCTCTGCTTCCATCGCCGCGAGTGAAAGTGAATTTTCGAATTCATCATCATCGTCGTCGTCGTCGGTGGTTTCGCCTTCCTGGGTGGCTTCACCGTTCTCATTCGTTTTTGCTGTGGCGTCGCCATTGGCAGCAGTTGGTGCAGCTTCTGCCGCCGGAACCGGCGCAGGCTGTCCATTGGCCGGTACTGCGCCAGGAGTTCCTGGCGCAACAGGCTGGCCGTTCGCATCAACAACATGGTTGGCAGTATTGTTTTTTGAGTCCGGGCCGTCATATGTCGCTTCAAGGTCGATGATGTCGCGCAACAGGATGCGGCCATCATTCAATTCGTCGCGCCAGATGATGATCGCCTGGAAGGTGAGGGGGCTTTCACAAAGGCCCGCAATCATGGCTTCGCGGCCAGCCTCGATGCGCTTGGCGATTGCGATCTCGCCTTCGCGTGACAGCAGCTCAACAGATCCCATTTCGCGCAGGTACATGCGGACAGGGTCGTCGGTACGCTCGGATGGTTCTGATTTTGTGGTCGTCTTGGCAACGGCGCCCGACTTGGCTGTGGCTAGAGCACGACCCGTGGTCTCTTGGCCTTCTTCACCGTCACCGGCTTCGTCACCATCTTCGTCATCGTTCTCGACGACATTGATGCCCATGTCCGACAGCATCGCCATTGTGTCTTCGATCTGTTCGGACGACACCTCTTCCGATGGCAACACGTCGTTGAGCTCGTCATAGGTGACATAGCCCCGCGCTTTCGCGCTCTTAAGAAATTTTTTGACCGCGGTATCTGACAGGTCGAGAAGCGGTCCATCGCGATCCGTTGCTTCGTTCGCCTGTGTATCTTGTTTTGTCGCTGCCATTATCTGTCGCTGTCCTGATGATTTATGTTCGGCGCCAACGTCGTCGCCAGTATGGTGTTGGTTAAAGAGGCCTAGTGAACTGGTCGCGGTATCGAGGATGTTGCGTGTGCCAGATGCCACTCTGGTCAGGAGGCGATGCCGTGCACGATACGTGCCGGACAAGTGTCATACGCTTTTGTATTCCGTAACGTGCGGCACCTAAAAATTCGGTGCCACCGTCGCTGCTGTCGCGCTGATGCTGACAATGCGTTTGCATGGTCTATTCGTCCCCACTCAGACCGTCGTCAAGACCGTCAGTGCCAATCGCCGAAGTCGCAGAAGACAGTGGAACGAAGTCCCGATCTTCCGCACCCAACTCACTTAAGCGCGCCAGCTCTCCCTTGATTTGGCAGATGCTGGCCCAAGCTTTTTCGCTTCCGTCCTCATCCCAGGACCGTTCTGCGGCGCGCAGAGATTGGCTCAGGTGCTGTTGGCGATGCAGGGCGAGGGTGTGGCGCCAGCCATTTTCCACCTCGGCACTTTCCGCATCGGGCTCAGCAAACCGGTCACCACGGTGCGTTGCAGCCCGTTCGACCAAATCCACATAATGTTCCACACGCAATTTAGTGAGGTGGGATCGCAAACCCGTTCTGTCAAGGGAATTGTGACATGCGTGCGCAGAAAGAATACTATCGCGGAGTGACAACAACGGTGCTGAGGTCAATTCCAGCTCTGAAATATCCTCCGCATAAATGTCCACAAGCCAGGGGTGATTGAGCAGTGTGCGGATGAGAAGTGTCTCACGCGATGGCAGAGCTGTGCTGGTCACCATGGCCGATCCGCGCACACCGTCTGAGGCTTCCGCATGTGCCAGGACATTTGCGCCACGTGGGTCATTCTGGTCCGTCTGCCGGCGCCTACCAGCCATGCCCTCCTGGTTATTGCTGGGACGCCGCGGATAGCCGCCACCAGCGCCTCCACGTGCCGGCAGGCCGCCATATCCAGACTTGGCCGTCTTCGCAGCGGCCTTAAAGCCCCCGTTGGCGCGAAAAGATTGGAACAGCCGGTCGCGGATATCGCGGCTGTAATGGTTGCGCACGGCCGGGTCCTGGATGCGTGCGACCTGCGCATTAAGCAGGGCCTCTAGATGCGCGCGGCGTTCCGGTGTTGACCAGTCGCCTGAGCGCCAGGCGCGATCGAACAACACGTCAGC
>JAJFHI010000083.1 GCA_021775715.1 Hyphomicrobiaceae bacterium
GGTTTTCAAGAACGTCGCGCGCGTCTCGATCTCGTCGACGATACCGTCATACCCATTGACTTCAATATGATCACCCACGACGAACGGACGTTGAATTAAAATCAAAAGACCCGCGAGCAGGTTCTGCAGAATATCTTTGAAGGCAAAGCCGATTGCCAAAGACCCTATTCCAAGTCCTGCAAACAAGTCACCGGGTTGGATAGATGGCACGATGATCGTCAAACTGATGGCAAAAGCGAGCCCCACGACGGTCCAGGAGGCAAGCTTGGCAAGCACCTTCCCAAGACTCACGCGCCCGGCCCGTCCAAGAGCTCGGTAAACCAGTCGTCGCACCAGGCTTGCGACCATCAACAATATGAGGAAGACGGCCAGCGCAATGATCATGTTTGGAAGCAGCCCGATGGTGGACTGTATAATCGCGTCGACCTGAGCCCACGCTGCATCGAGATTGAATTGCGCTAACATAACTTTTTGCCCTCAAATTTTTCGCTAAACCGCACACAGCGGTAACGTCATGTCAGACGTAAAATTGCTGATTGCACGACGCACTCATACGAACCCTACCGCTCCCACTGCCCCAAATGTTCCACCACGATCCACGTCGATCAAGTGTGGTCGAAACAACAGGCACTGCGCAGTCAATCCCCGCGGCATCTGCAATGCTGCCATGCGCGTGACCGAGTGCGTAGAATGCCTAGATCCATCAGGGCTGGCGATACTACTATATTCGTGAGATAGCTGTTCCGACGACCCGACAACAACCATACAGAGAAAACCAAGATGCCAACGCCCGATCTTTCTAAACAGACAGGCAGAAAACCCACACGTTTGGAACATGCCCCTGCTCGTGTCCGCCAGTTCGCAGAGATTTCTGGATCAATACTTACAGATGGTTTTCATCTGCTGGGATTGTTTGCAATTGGCGCGGCCACGGTGTGGTCAGCGGTTATAGCGTATATGCACATGTTTGATAAGGGCGCAGCTTCTGTAGAAGACTTGTTGCTTCTCTTTATCTACCTTGAAATCGGCGCAATGGTTGGCATCTACTTCAAAACCAACCGCCTTCCTGTGCGCTTTCTGATTTACGTTGCGCTTACAGCGCTGACGCGTCACTTGATTGGCGCGATCAATGTTCCGACAAACCACGCCCCCTCGGGACCCGCTACCTTAGAGCTCAACACGCTGGTGCTGGCGGCATCAATTGCCCTTCTCGCTGCCGCAGTTTTGGTCCTGCGTTATGGGTCGCATTACTTTCCATCAGAAGCGACGGCCGCCTACGAAACAGATTTACAATCTGCAGAGAAGGGGGATCGCTGAGCGGCGCTGGCTTTTTGATTTCTACTGCCTTTTCGTCCAGGAGATGGAAAAGTTTCAATGCGCGCCAAAAGCGCGCTGCACCTAGCCAAAAAACTCGGCCAAGTACTTGTGCACGCAAGCTCTGAGAGCTTACAGTCGAAACAAATACGAGTAGGAAAAAGGAAAAAATATAATGTCAAACAACAATTTTGAAATTCCTGAGCAACTCCGGGAGATCGCCGAAAAGAATGTCGAGCATGCCACCGCAGCCTATGGTCAAATGATGGACTCAATGGTTCAAGCAATGGGTATGTGGACAAATTCTACGCCTAGCAACCCCGCGGCTGACAGCCTCAAACCGCTGCAAGACACCGCCGTTCGCTTTGCAAAACAAAATTCTGAAGCGGGCTTGACGCTCGCGAAAGAGATCGCGGCTGCAAAAGACATGCAGACTATTCTTTCTCTGCAAAGCCAATTTGCGCAGTCGCAAATGCGCGCCTATGGCTCCCAGGCCCAAGAACTCGGCCGCCTGATGACCGAGGCGACGCAAAGTTCTATGAAGGGTTAAATTCGCGGACCTAAGTGGTCGCGCGGAATGGAACACGTAGACGATAAAACCTTTTTGAATGCATTGTTCTGGTTATGCCGACCGAGGCTTCGCATTTCGCGAAATCTATAGGCGATCGTCTCGGCCGGTTCGTGACTGAGCTCTTAAACCGCTGAAAAACAATGCTGTCCCTGAGGCCGGGCATGTGGCCAACCAATGGACGGGCGCTCTCTTGTGCTGTCTTTTGTCAGCCCAAAAACAAAGGTCCTCACCAGCCGTAACACTTTGAACGACATCAAACGCAGCATCAAAATCGAGCTGTTCAAAATCCATCGCTAAACCCCAACCATCGCCTAGTGCGTGACTACTTGTCGTTCTTTCTGGCGTCTGCCGCACTTCGACCTAGTTGTAAAAAAACGGGTGGAGGATTGACGGGCCATTGAATAAGTCAATCCCGATAGTCGATTTAATCAGATAAAGCAGGATCACGCTTCCAAACATCGCTAAACAACAAAGAGCCCATAGAAAAAAGATAAGAGCGATTGATGTTTTTGGAAGGCTTACCTGACCCTCGGCATCAAGGCGCGATCTATTGCGCCTCTCTTTTCCCATAAACAAGCGAACGTAGAAGCCACCACCGATCCACGGAATACTGACACGGTAGTCAACCCAATGATTTGCCGCTTGCGGTTTGTTGGCTTCAATAAACGCCGCCAGCTGTGAAGCTGTGACGAACATCTTCCGGCATACTCGACAACATGCGAGTTGTCGCCGCATCGAGCGACGTCCCAAGGTCACTGTAGTTGCCCCACAATGGCGGGACAGACTGCGTTAACGTTTCAGTTGCAGACATCGAATTTGACTTTCAGACCATTACTCAACCGTGGATACGCTTCAACGAGCGCGACATCACGGATGATCTTTCTTTTTCCGAGCATTGATCTATTAACCCATAAATTTCTGTCGTTCCCGCTAAAAACTAGGCCATAAATTTTGTAAAACTCTACCAAAGTGAGGAGGACGTCTAATTGGCTCAGTTTTAAGGGTGAAGGACAGGGCCGTGATGATGAAGAGCGAATTGTCGCTGGTATGATTGAACTGGTCCGGCAATACGGTTGTTACGGCTAACGCCGCATAGCGGCACTTCTTCGTGATGCCGACTGGCAGGTTAACGACAAGCGTGTCGAACGCCTATGGCGTCGTGAAGTGCTTAAGGTTCCCTACAAGCAACCAAAGAAGGGCCGTTTGTGGCTCAATGACGGGTCGTGCATGCGGCTACTTCCGAGACGAACATGCATGCTGCACGCTTGTGGCTTGCCACATTGATCTACAAGACCATGAACTGTGCGCTGTGACAGAGATCAAATCCCGTTGGACGATTTATGAAAACGTTATCATCAGATTGGACATTACGTGTTCATCAACGATGCAAAGACTGACTGCTTAGGCTCGCAGGTCATTCCAATTTTCTCGTCCTACCGGTTTTCAAAAAATGAAAAAAGCCGCCCTAGTCTGAGGGCGGCTTTAATTATTCAGCATAGGCCATGCCTACACCTTATCATGATCTGGACACGCGCTCGGAAGCTTACGCAGCCTCAATCTTATCGACGGCTGTCTTGCCGCTGCGTTCATCGACTGCTGTGTCAAATGACACTTTCTGTCCTTCAGAAAGACCATGCATTCCGGCCCGTTCAAGCGCTGTCGCGTGAACAAAAACGTCGTCTCCGCCGCTATCTGGAGCGATAAAACCGAAGCCTTTTTGATCGTTATAGAACTTAACTGTACCTGTATTCATAGACCTTATCCTTTTGATATTCCATGGCTGCTAACAGACAGGCACGTGC
>JAJFHI010000084.1 GCA_021775715.1 Hyphomicrobiaceae bacterium
CCATGATGCCCATGAAAATCCCGACCACCCACTTCGACATCTCACCAAGTTTGTAGAGCATGCCGAACGCCATGATCATAATAAGAATGATTATCTGATTGGCATGCTCGATACCCAGGAACTCGAACATGTTCAGAAGGACATTCATCAACAGGTCCATGGCCCGATCCCCCTACCTAAAAATATTTTGCAATAAAAAATCCCATCAGGATGTTAGCAGCCCCGTGGGATTTTTTGAAGATGTCAATGTTGAGAACTGCGTTGCCTTGAAACTCCCATTAACGCGGAGTTAGCCGTCGCCGTCTTTAAGCTTGTCCAACGCCCAATCAACCCATTGCGGTTTGACAATGTGACCACCTTCGTGCCGGCACGATGTCACCGCACCACCTCCATCTCCTCCGCAACTGTTTGCAACACGGCATGATAGGCCCTGTGGTGCCGCAAATGTTTTTCCCATATCTGCGCAAGACTTCGAGGCGCGCCAGAACTTGAGTCCGCGCGGGACGTCACCTTGGTACCATCGCGATCCAATGGGACGCCCCTTGAGGGGTACGACACCGTCGGCTTCCCCGTGGACATGCACAAGATCAACGGGCCCTTCAACGCAACGCATTGGATGCGGCAACCAGAAGCCACCCGCAAATGCGATGTGATGGCCAAATAGGTCCGGACGTTGACAGGCAAGCGTCCATACAAACGATCCACCAAGCGAGAAGCCCAGCGCAACGGCATCATCACGTGTAATTGCAAATCGTTTTTCGACGTCGTCTAAGACATCAACGATAAATTGGATATCGTCGCGCCCTTCCTGCGGCGTGCCCGGCACTGACCACCCCTTACTGTAACCACTTGGCGCGACGAAAAGGTAGTTGTGGCGGTCGAAAACCTCCAACAGCTTTTTGTTGCGCATCGGAATCCGCGCAGTGCGGCCGTAGCCATGCATCCAGACGGCGACACGCAGCTTGTCGCGTCCATTCCAATTCTTCGGCGGCACGGCAATGTAGTGAGTTGGCGCAACAGAACATGGCTCCCACATCGTGCAGGGAAAAGTTGCTGTGTGTTGTGTCGCCGTCTCAGCCCGAATATTGGAAGCGTCACCTAACACGACACCCGCAATGGCGAAGATACTTACTGCAACGACCGATGTCGTGGGCGCACGCAGGAACATCGCAGTCGAAAACAATCTCATCATCGTGTCGTAAAACCCTCGTCAAACGTCTTTCATACTCACCAGCCTACACAGGATGACGGACCGCCGCCGCTTTACGGTATGGCAGCAATGTGATCGATGCCCACTGTTTGGCAAATCTTTGCGTCGCGGCTCTACAGCGTGTCTCAAAGTTGCAGAACCATGAGCCTTCAGCATTAACCAACAATGTGCCAAACGCCGGTTAGGCAACACCGTATGTGGACCAGATGCCACACGGCGCTCGCGGGCTTGTGATCGGCCTTGATTGGTCAAAATGGGCACAACCCGACAATGATTTGAGTGTTGCTGGAGGCAACCTCTGGAATTTGCAGTCAGCTAACGGCCAAACCGTTTGTATTTTCGATACAATGGCTTGCCTTGCCCCGAATATGCCTTCAAGCGGTGGCCTAAATTCCCGTGTTGGGATGATTCGAGAATTGATTTTTCACGGACCGGATGAAGCGGAAAACCGCAGCCAGGTTCGCTGTCGCGGAGATGAGCATGAAGACCGATCGTTTCGGTGGACAACACACGTCCTCTAGTGAGCCCGCTATTGCGGCTTTTGAGGACGCTGTCACGGCAGTTGCCGCCCACAAGCCACTGGGTGACAGCATCAACATAGCGTTGGAAAACGACCCCGATTTCTGCGCGGCAATAGCGCTCAAAGGCATCGGCACTATACTTCTAGCAAAGTCCGCCGACATTTCAGCTGGCCGTCAAATCGCCAAGGATGCGCGCGCCTGTTTGAAACGCTTGCACAATGGCACGCCCAGCGAGCGCGTTCTGGTCGAGGCTCTGGAATTGAGTGCAGGCGGTAGCATGAAGGCTGCCGCTGACCGCGTCGAAGACCACCTCATTCTTCACCCCCGAGATTTCCTGGCCGTTAAGCTGGCCCATGCCCTGCGCTTTATGTCGGGCCAACCTGAAAAAATGCTCGCGACGACCGCAACAGTTCTACCTGCTTGGTCTGACGACACGGGCGGCTATGGTTTTCTGCTCGGCTGCCACGCGTTCGGGTTGGAAGAGTGCGGCCATTACCGCGAAGCGGAAGCAACCGGTCGAAAGGGTGTCACGATTGAACCCGCAGACGCCTGGGGCTTGCACGCCGTCAGCCACGTCATGGAAATGAACCTGCGCACGGATGAAGGCGCGTTGTGGCTCGAAGCCTCGCGATCGCTCTGGCCGAAATGCAATAACTTTGGCTTCCACCTTGCATGGCATCTCTCACTCTTCCGCCTGGAACAAGGTGACCACCAATCCGTTCTTGAGCTTTATGACCGTGAGATCGCGCCAACACCATCGCAGGACTTCCGCGACATGGCGAACGCTGCCTCAACGCTCTGGAGACTGGAGCAGGAAGGCGTCAACGTCGGCGACCGTTGGGAAATGCTGCGTGACATTGCGGTCAACCATCGCCGCGATGCCACCTATGTCTTCGCTGCGCTCCACTTCCTGATGGCTCTGGTGGCAGCGGGTGATCACCTGGCGGCCCTTGAGCTTGTTGACGAACTTCACGCAAGTGCAGAACGGCGCAAAGGCGACCAGTGCGCGGTTGCAGCATCGGTTGGCGCAGAAATGGCCCGCATCATTGTTGCAACACGCATCGAAACTACGACTGGGCGATCCCACGATCTTGCTGGCGTCGCCGAACGCATGCAAATGATTGGCGGGAGCCATGCGCAGCGCGACGTCTTCTTGCGTACACTCATGATGACGGCGGCCAACGCTGGTGATCGCCAACAACTCGATGCGATCAATCGCATTCGTTCCAACCAACGCTGCACCGATCGCTTTGTTGGTCTCGTTGAACTCCGCCTGACGTCAATAAATACAAGCGATATCAAGCACGAAATGTCGGAAATGACGTCCTCAACAATGTTCCACTAGGCCAGCCTGCGCGCTATAGCTTTTGGCAAGACCCGACAATCGGGACCCACAAGAGGTTCATCTGCTCAATTGAAACAAAAACTATAGTAGTCTAGGGACCACTCCCATGATCAGCACCACATCTGATACGCACTCTTCAACCAGCAGTACGCTCGTGACGTTGATCATTGGCGGCATCGTGGCGGCACGTTCTTGAAGACGCGCGTTGCAGACATCGTTGCGGGAACTCTGGCCGCACATAACATTCGTCATGCATTCGGTATGCCCGGCGGTGAGGTCGTCACATTGATCGACGCTCTTGAGTGCGCTGGCGTGCGCTTCATGCTGGCACGCCACGAAACCGCTGCAGCCATCATGGGTGCGGGTGCATCGACGGTCACCGGCGCACCTGGGCTTCTCGTGACCACACTCGGGCCTGGTCTTGCCAACGGCATCAATGGCATTGCCGATGCCGCCCAAGAGCACGTTCCGCTGATCGTTATTTCCGGCGTCGTCGACCACGATATCCGTGGCCGCTACACGCACCAGGTTGTGGATCAAAAGAAACTGCTGTCGCCATTGGTCAAAGCAAGCTTCGAAGTGGAAGCCACTGGTGCAGGAGCCACAGTTGCCCGCGCAATTGCCATCGCGACAACGCACCCGATGGGGCCTGTGCACCTCGACTTTGCGCCAGGGACAGCAGCAAAACCCGCCGACGCTGCCGACCGTATTGTCGCTCCGACCCAAAACACTGTTCCGACGATCGCCGCGAACGATCCGGCAATCGCTGAGGTTCGCAATGCCTTGCAGAAGGCCCAGCGCCCACTCATCATCGCCGGTCTCGACGCCGTTCGCGATAACGCAGGCGCGCCACTGACTGAGCTCTGCGCGCGGTTCCATTGCCCCGTCATCACAACCTACAAAGCCAAGGGGATCGTTGATGAAGCCAATGCACTGTGCCTTGGCGGCGCCGGACTCTCACCTCTTGCAGACAAAACATTGCTGCCATTAATCCAGCAAGCTGATCTGGTTTTGCTCGCGGGTTACGACCCAATCGAGATGCGCCAGCCGTGGTGTGATCCCTTCGCCAATGAGGAGGCCGTCATCGCCCTTGGCCCAGCCCAGCCCGATCACGGTATGCATCGTGCGGGACGACACATCGTTGGCAACACAGCGCATCTCGTCAGCGCCATTCTCGTCGATGCTACACCAGCCATTCAAACCTGGCCGGATGGTGCGCCAGCGATCGCTAAATCCGTGCTTCGCAATGCCTTTGCCCCGCCGGAGGCCTGGGGACCGCATGCTGTCATTGCAGCTCTTCAAGACACACTGCCAACCAACAGTATTGTCACCGTCGATTCCGGCGCACACCGCATTCTTTTGAGCCAGATGATGCAGTTCAAGTCACCGAACACACTGCTGCAATCGTCGGGCTTTTGTACGATGGGAGCCGCCGTCCCACTCGCAGCTGGCGCCAAGGCTGCACAGCCAAATGTCACAGCAATCGCTGTTCTTGGCGACGGGGGGCTTGAAATGGGCTTGGGAGAACTTGCGACATTACGCGACCAGGGCTTGCCCATCACCATTCTCGTTTTACAAGACAAGAGTCTGGCGCTGATCGAATTGAAACAACGTCAAGCGGGTCTGGCACAAGCCGGGGTCAAGCTTGGTGCAACACGTTTTGAAGATATTGCTGTCGCCTGTGGTGGTCATGGTGTTCGGGTGACGTCGGCCGACGCCGCCCGGCAGGCTCTGACCGAGGCTTACGCTCGTCAGAGCTTTAGCGTTATCGTCGCAGAAATTGAGGCCGATTCATATGTCGGGCGCATCTAACATTACTCCAGCAGAAAATGTCCCAACGACGGGCCGCCCGGTAAAGCGTGTCCGCGACGTCCGGCTCGACTTTTTCCGCGGCATCGGGATGTTCATCATCTTCATCTCGCATATGCCAGGCAACCCATGGGGAGCGTACATTCCCGCACGCTTCGGCTTTTCCGATGCGACCGAAATTTTCGTATTCTGCTCCGGCATGGCGTCGGCGATCGCGTTTGGAGCCGTGTTCACGAAGCAAGGGTTCTTCATGGGAACGGCCCGCGTCGTATTTCGCTGCTGGCAGGTTTACTGGGCCCACATCGGCAGTTTCGTCGGTATCACCGCCGTCATGATCGCAATGAACAAATGGCTCGGTGTTGGCAACCGTTATGTCGCCGAGCTCAACCTGCTGCCGTTTCTCGACAAAGACACAGCCACCAACCTGCTCGGCTTTTTAACACTCACATACGTGCCGAACTTTTTCGACATCCTGCCGATGTATCTCGTGATCCTGGCGTTGATACCAGTGGTGATGGCGGCCGCGAAACTCGGTGGCCGCTGGGCCGTATTTGCTTTCGTTATGGGTCTCTATCTGATCGCGACCACCGGCCACTGGCAGTTTCCGGCTGAACCGTGGAGCGACCGGGTCTGGTTCTTCAATCCACTTGCCTGGCAACTCGTCTTCTTTACCGGTTTTGCCTTCATCATGGGCTGGCTGCCAGCGCCCCCAATCGATCGCTATCTCATCATCCTTGCAGCTGCCATTGTGCTGCTGATGGTGCCGATAAAATACTTCCCACTATATCTCTGGGTCGAGGTTCCTGAGTTCTACCGCCCTTACATCATGCTGGGAATGGGGAAGACCGCCTTCAGCTATCTGCGCTACATCCACTTCCTGGCCTTGGCCTATCTGGCCTACGCGCTCGCCGGTGAAGGAGGCCGCCATCTCTCGCAGGGCCTTTTCACCGACATCTGCCGCAAGGTCGGTCAACAAGCACTGGCGACATTCCTAGTTGGTCTGTTGTTGTCACGCCTCGGTGGCATTGCGATTGATTATTGGGGCAATGGCTTTGCCACCGTCACCTTCCTCAACCTGTTCGGCTGTGCACTTCTTGTGGTGACGGCCTACGTGGTCGGCTGGTTCAAGTCCGCACCGTGGTCCGCCAAAAGCACGAGTAGCAAGAGCGGCACCGCAGCTGCGCCAGTTTCACCGGCCCGCACCCCAGCGCCACAAGCCGCCGAATAGCTCCGGTACATCTCGTCACTCCGACATGAACGAGGCTGTTTCACCCGCCAATCATCTCGTTTGACATCCGCTCGACCACAACGAATATATTGGGTGCTGATTGTGTACACCGCATACGATGGATCCGTACGGTTTAACCGTCCATATCCCCGCAACAACTGGCGAAACCGATCGGAAGCCACCGGTAGCGCAGCGCGTTAACATCAACTTGTTAATAAGTTCTTCCGGTGTGGCTCTACAGAAACAGTCTCTGAAGACCTGCCCGGTTTGCCCCAAATCACCCCAGTTTTCTGCATGCAGGCCTTGCCGTATTTTTGCCAAACAGGCACTGTCGGCGAATAATGCTCGCATTTGAGTTGCTGATGCTTTTATGCGTGCTGGGGGTATGCGTGCCGTCTTTTAATCTACGTGACACATATAGGGATGCCCGATGATCATTGCCCGAAATCTTCGCCACGTTACGAGTGCTCTGGCTGTCCTCGCACTTATCGTAACCGCACTGCCATCCGCCGCTTCGGCTCAGGATCTGTTTTCATATCTGTTTGGCGGCGGCGGCGGCTACAACGGCTACTCGGTGGCATTTTCGAAAAAGTACGCCCCTCGCCAGATCATCGTCAGCTTTGGCGATCGCAAACTTTACTGGATCCGCAAACGTGGTGAGGCAATCGTATATCCGATCGCTGTTCCACGGCAGAAAAGCCGCTGGTCCGGCAGAACGTTCGTTTCTCAGAAGCGCCGCAATCCAGGCTGGACACCAACGCCTCAGATGCGCCGGGAAAATCCGAAACTTCCGGCACACGTGCCAGGCGGCCATCCACAAAACCCACTGGGAACCCGTGCACTCTATCTTGGCTCAAGCCTTTATCGCATTCACGGGACGGACGCGCCATGGACCATCGGCACCGCCGTTTCCAAAGGTTGCATCCGTATGACGAACGAAGATGCCGAAGACCTATACCAACGCGTTCCAACGGGAACGAAGGTACTGGTCACCTGGAAGCGCTATAAATAATCTGGCTAGGTATCTCCAAGACGGTCAGTAGATAATTTTTGAACGGGTCCGGTGATTTTACCGGGCCCGTTTTTCTTGCGCGCCTCGTTTTTCGGCAACCTCGAAATGGCGGATGACGCTGGCATGGTATACTGCGTGGACGCATACAATAGGAATGGAGAGCCGCCTTGGATACCAAACACATCAGTCGCTATTCGGTCCCCGATATTAGTGACCTTCCAGACGACATCAAGAAGATGGTACTGACCGTCCAGGAGAAGGCGGGCTTCGTGCCAAATGTGTTCCTCGCCCTCGCCCACCGGCCGGACGAACTAAGAGCCTTCTTCGCGTATCACGATGCTCTGATGGAAAAAGAGAGCGGCCTGTCGAAAGCCGACATGGAGATGATCGTCGTCGTCACGTCGAGCGCCAACAACTGCCTCTACTGCGTCGTTGCACACGGCGCCGTCCTGCGCATCCGCGCAAAGAACGCATTAATTGCCGACCAGGTCGCAACCAACTATCGCAAAGCCGACATCACACCACAGCGGATGGCAATGCTCGACTTTGCGATGAAAGTTTCCAACGACTCCCGCTCGATCGGTGACAGCGACTTCGAAGCCCTCCGCTCTCACGGCTTTTCCGACGAAGACATCTGGGACATCGCCGCCATCACCGCCTTCTTCGGAATGAGTAATCGCATGGCCAATTTTGTATCAATGCGCCCGAATGATGAATTCTACGCGTTGGGGCGAGGCGGAGCTCAACGGAAATAACGAAATCTCGCATGCTGGAATTGCAAGAGATCAATTCCAGACTGAAATCGGAAATAACCGCAGAGCAGCGCGTTGAACCGCTTGTGACCGGGAGCAAACCGTCAAGTGGAGACAACTTTGCGGTCGCGGCCCTCGTGTGGCCTACATTGCCAAAGGAAGCGATAGTGAACTAATATCCAAACCAGTCCAGTCGACGGGGACAAATCACAATAATAAGACATCGCCAAAGAAGCGATGCGGGAGAGACGTCGGTTGAATAAGAACAAAATTATTTCCGCCAGTGATGCCATTGCGCTTATTGGCGACAACGATGTCATAGCGACCACAGGGTTCGTTCAGAGCTGCATTCCCGAAGCATTACATGCAGCGTTGGAAGAAAGGTACCTGCAAAGCGGCAGACCGAGTGACCTGACGCTGATCATGTGCGCAGGAGCTGGTGACAGCAAAGGACTGGGCACAGGACGGTTTTATCATCCGGGCCTTTTGAAACGAGTCATCGCCGGCAACCTCGGTCGCATGCCGAAAGTTGCCGAGGCCGCTCGCAACAACCTTATTCAGGGCTATAATCTGCCACAGGGCATCATTGCCAAACTTTATCGTTCTTGCGCGGCCGGACACCCGGGACTCTTTTCAAAGGTCGGCTTGCACACGTACGTTGATCCACGCCACGACGGCGGCAAGGTCAACGAAGTCACAACAGAAGACATCGTCAAGCTCGTCGACGTGGATGGGGAGCAATGGCTTTTCTACAAGGCAACGCCGATCGATGTCGCACTGATCCGCGCCACTAGCGCTGACCCCAACGGCAATCTTAGTATGGAAAAAGAAGCCTTGACGCTAGATGTCCTGGCTCAGGCAATGGCGGCCCACAACAACGGCGGTGTCGTTATCGCTCAGGTCGAGCGCATCGTAGGGCAGGGCTTTCTGCGACCTAAGGAAGTCAAAGTTCCCGGCATCCTCGTCGACTGCGTTGTCGTTGCTGACCCTCCCGAGATGCATCGGATGAATTACGGGGTTGCCTATGACGCAGCGCTTGCGGGGGAAATCACGGTACCGGTTGAAGCAATGCCAAAGATGCCGCTCAATGAGCGTAAAATCATTGCACGCCGCGCCGCCTTCGAATTGCCCCCGAACGGCGTGATCAACCTGGGGGTAGGCGCGCCGGACGGTGTCGCGGCGGTCGCCAACGAAGAAAAAGTGACGCCGCATATCGTGATGACCACCGAGGCAGGAGCTGTTGGTGGGGTTCTCGCCAGTGGTTCCAGCTTCGGAGCCTCCATCAACGCTCACGCGATTATCGACCAGAACCAGATGTTCGACTTCTATCATGGCGGAGGCCTCGACCTTACCTGCCTTGGCATGGCCGAATGCGATAAGGCCGGCAACATCAACACCAGTCGCTTTGGCGGGCGCCTCAATGGATGCGGCGGCTTCATCGACATCTCTCAGAACTCTCGCGCCGTAGTCTTCGCGGGCACATTTACAGCGGGCGGGCTAAAGGTCGAAATCGACGATGGAAAGTTAAGGATCCTGCAGGAGGGTCGGGCTAAAAAATTCGTACAGAAGGTTGAGCAGATTACGTTCTCAGGGACTTACGCAGCGATGCGCTCGCAGCCTGTTCTCTATGTTACGGAGCGCTGTGTATTTCAACTTACGCTCGAAGGGCTTGAGTTAGTCGAGGTGGCTCCCGGCATTGATGTCGAACGAGACATTCTCGCACATATGGATTTTGAGCCTGTCATCAAACTACCGATCGAGATGAATTCACGGATCTTTCGTGATGAGCCGATGGACCTTCTTGCGGAGCTTACAAACCGCAACCTCAATGAGCGCGTTTCGTACGATGCAGAACGCAACATTTTGTTCGTCAACCTCGAAGGCTGGAGCGTGCGTAAGAAGAGCGACATCGCCGACCTTCAGGCATTGCTGGTCCAGGCCTGTGAAAAGGCCGGGAAGCTCGTAAATGCGGTGGTCAATCAGGATAGTTGCCGAATTGCCGATGACCTGCATGACGACTTTTTTGAGATGGTGGACCTCATGTTGAAGCGTTATTACGCGACAACATCACGATATACCACAAGCGCTTTCATGCGCTTGAAGATGCAGAACGACATTTCGCATCGGGGGCAGTTGCCACACATTTTTGAAAGCGGTAATGAAGCGCACGCCGCCCTCACCTCCGAAGAAACCAACTGGGACTCTCTCGTTAACTGGAAATCGAAGGGCTAAGAAGCGTTCAAGTTTAGCGCCGCTAACTCTGAACAAAGGCGCAGAGCTTATTACCGATCCGTTCTCGTCAACTCTCAGTCAGTCGACAGGCCATAGATTGAAGCAGCGAAGCCGCTGCAATTTTTGGTTTTTGCTTGGGCGCGCTTGGAACGTCGATCTGAAGCCTACGTCAAAACTGTGGAAGCTGGCGCTCCAGACCAATTACTATCCGATTTTGTCAATCTGATAGTTGGTCACGATAGGCTGCAAACTACAGATCCCACCGAGGAATATTGAAATCGAGCCAGGATCAATTCGACATGCTGTTATCAATGTCCCCTTGTTGCTCTTTGAAGTCGGCGCAATACTGGCGACAGACCACAGAAAAAGGCGGATGACATTATGAGACCATACCTTGCCCTAGCGTCAGTAATCTTGTTTGGACTCGCCACGGCATCGACGGCGTTGCAGGCTGACACGCTGACGATATTTAAGTCTGCCAACTGCGGGTGTTGCTCCAAATGGGCCGACCGTATGAAGGCCGCCGGATTTGACGTCGCCACGAAGGACGTTCCCATGAGTGTGCTTCAGGAAAAGAAAACCGAAGGTGGGATCAAGCCGGAATACGCCTCATGCCACACGGGTAAAATAGACGGCTACACGATTGAAGGCCACGTCCCGGCAAGCGACGTCGCGCGCTTGCTCAAGGAAAGACCTGCAGATGCTGTCGGACTGTCGGTTCCAGGCATGCCTATCGGCTCACCCGGAATGGAAGTTGGTGACCATAAGGAAGCCTATCAGGTTTTGCTGATCAAGAAGGACGGCTCCACGTCCGTTTGGGCACGGCACTGAGTTGGTGTGGGCTGACGCGGCGGGCGATAAGATGGACGCCGCCAACTTTTCGTCGGCAATAAATCAAAGCAATTGCGAGAAGCCCGCGTCATTGGACAGTGCGGCTTGCTTCTGAATGCGTTGCGCGTTCGCATCTCGAGCGACGCTCAAGCAGACGGCTATATGGAATTTAAGGGGATCGGATTTGAACCATCCAACAGCGGAAGCTGTCGGCAACCCAAAAATAGGTAGTTCTTTTCAAGGCCTGGCCGAGAACTTCAAAATGCCAAATTGTCAAAAGCGGAGAATGGTGCCCGGGGGCGGATTTGAACCACCGACACGCGGATTTTCAATCCGCTGCTCTACCAACTGAGCTACCCGGGCGCGCTTAATAACTCGCGCGAAGCGCTGTCAAAGCTCGGCGGTTATAGTCATTGCTTTTGCCCCTGACAAGCGGGTTGCGGCGATCGGGCTTGAAAGACTGTTCACAGCGACCAATCCGCCCAAAACACAGTCGATTTCAACACCCTACTCGCCCTCGCCACCCTGCATGCGGGCGATTTCGGCGCCGGGGTCATCACCGTCCTCATCGTCGTCGTCATCGGCCACGGGAATAGTGTAGCTGCCGGTTAACCAGCGCGACAAATCGATGTTGGCACAGCGATTGGAGCAGAACGGCCGCCATTTCTCTTGCGTGCCCTTCTTGCAGATTGGACAGCTGCCAACGGGCTTGGTTTTGTTGTCATCGTTGGCAGCGGTTAGTCCCGCACCCATCTGAGGATCTTTGGTCTGTCCCATCTGGCTTATTCCTCCACCTGATCGGATTCGGCCGCTTCAATCCAGGTGTAATGGATCGGGAAGTCTTCGCTCGTCAGCAGATTGACCACTTCGGTTAGCGGAAAACCGACAACATTGGTGTAGGAGCCGTTGATCCTCTGCACAAAGCATCCCGCAAGGCCCTGGATAGCATAGCCGCCCGCCTTACCGCGCCATTCACGCGAGGCGATGTAGGATTCGATTTCCGCCCGCGAAAGATTCTTAAAACGCACACGCGTGTCGACGATCTTGGTGCGCACCCGATCATCCGGCGTAATGAGACAAAGTCCCGTCAACACGCGATGGCTGCGCCCCGACAGCATCTGCAGCGATGCCACGGCCTCATCCATGAACTGTGGCTTCATCAATATGCGCCGCCCGATCGAAACGATGGTATCGGCGCCGATGACGTAAGCATCAGCAATATCTTTGTCGTTGGCAATCTGATCGCGTGCGGTTTCAGCCTTGGACCGCGACAGCCGCTGCACCAGCCCGCGCGGCATCTCGGCCCGGCGCGGCGTCTCATCAATCGAGGCCGGACGCAGCGCATCTGGCGTGATGCCGACCTGAGCCAAAAGCTTTAAACGGCGGGGGCTGCCACTGGCCAAAACCAGCTTTGGACGGGTGCCAGGCACCTTCGATTTGGCATTGCGGACGGCCAACTCGCGTCTGAGGGTATCCCGGCGCGGACCGTCTGTGCGGCGCATGCCGCTGAAAAGTGCGAGTTTGTCTGAACCAGTTAGTGCCATTCTATCCTCAAGCCTGAGCGGCAAAATCGCGTGTGTGCGCGGAGCATGCAAAGCCTCATGGCGAAAAGCAAGAGGACATAAACCCATTGCAATGGGCGCGCGCATGAGTCCTATATCTGAAAAAATCTGAAGG
>JAJFHI010000085.1 GCA_021775715.1 Hyphomicrobiaceae bacterium
CCGAGAGCTTGGCCTCTTTCTCCTCTTTCTTGATGACTCGCATAGGAGTTGGAGTTTTGAGGCGCATATTTTTTCCTTTTTATTTGTCTGACGTCACCGGAAATCCGATGGTGACGACCGTGCTTTTGTGCACCTCTAGTAAGCGGCAATACCGTTAATGGAGCGTTTCCAGCCGACCCTTTTCGCGACAAAATTTTTGCAATCCACCTCATTCCGCAGCTGGAGGAGAAAACCTTTCTGAAATCTTACCAACGTCAATAGTTTCGTCTTCTTCAGCAAATAGTGGAGGCACGATCATTGGCGGCGGTGCCGCGGTGTAGAAGTCGTTCGCGCCACCGTCATAACTCGCCGTATTTGTTGGCACATCGAGTTTTGGAATAGCTGGCGGTGCGATCTGTTCGGCAACTTGTGAGGTCTGGTCCACAGGCTTTTCGACTTGGCTGTTGAGCAGTTCGGCTGGCAGTGTTGCCGAAGTCGTCGGAACAGAGAACGTGGCCGTCTCGCGCACAAGTGTAACGTCGGTACGCTCGTCGTTGGTTTCATCTACCGACATTGTGACCGTTGGCTGTGTAACTGATGGTTGGCGCACCTCGGTTGTTGCGACCGCATCCGTTAATACATTTCCCATTGACGGCGTCGTTGTTTGGCGGCTTGGGCGCATCGCATTTGGGAAAGTGACAACCTCCCCCGAATTTTGCTCGACAGTATCCACCGCATCAGCGTTGCCGAAGCTATCGGAAAGGTCTGAGGGTGCTTGCGGTGCGTTACGCGTTGTTTCAACGTCGTCAATCGCGTTTAACGCGCTGTTTTGGCCAACCGATCGCAGTTGACGGCGGCGGCGGCGCGTTCCCTCGTCCGGGTCATCGTCGCGCAATGAGGGAATAGACGCGCGGAAGCGTCCTTCAAGGATCTCCCGTTGGGCGCGGGCTGCATAATTTCCGTAAGCGGTTTTGAGTTCAGGTTCGACCTCGACGTCAACGGCTTCCGGCTCTGGTTCAGAAACCTCCGCCTCATATGCTGCTGCAACTTCGCTACCAACGTCCCGTGTTGTCGTCTCGTCGCGACCAGGTGCGACAGACAATGGACCATCGACAGACAGTGTGTTCGTCGGTGTTGCGATGCCTGCTTTCTCTGCAGAAGAGGCTGCTGCCACTGTCGCCTCTGCCGCCGTGGTCTGCGCGGTCGCCAATTCACGCAGGCGTTCGACCTGATCGATCTGGGCCCTCTGCGCTTCTTCAGATTCAATCCGACGTGCAGCTCCCATAACTGCGCCAAGGATCATCTCGGGCCAGGCACCGTTCTTAAAGGCATAGATGCGGAAGGCTGGGCGCTCAAGTTCAGCATCGAAACGGCCAAGGATCGACGCGGGTGGATAGCACTCGACAAACTTGCTGCCTTGGCGGCGCAACTTACGCTCGGCCATCAGTGCTGGCGTGAACCGCCATGGACGGACGAGAACGCCCTGCCCTTCAAGCGCAAAGCACAGGTTGGCAAGAGACTGTGCCTCCTGCATCAGCTGTTCGCGATTTGGTGCTGAATGCGGCGCGTTCAACGGGACGGCGACATGATATACGCCACCGGAATCGAAGATAACTTCGCGGAAGATGGCGAACGTCGCGCGCATCTCTGGGTTCTTGTGGATCGCATTGAAGCGATACAGGATGGGAAATACGGGTCCTGCCTCAGCTTCAATCATGCGCCGCTTGGTGGCCATGAAGCGGTTCATGGGTCGGCCCATGGAGACCAGCAACAGGCACAAGTCGACAAAGATCGCGATAGCAAGCGGAACGTAATCTCGCTTCGCCAGACCTGTTGGTTGGCCTGACGAGGCTTGGGTTATTGGCTGGGCGCCTGGCCTGACCGACTGCACAGCTTTCTTCTGCAACGTACGGAGGTCTTCGGCCGATGGCGGCATTTCAAGTGTTATGACGCCGATCAGGGTGGCGGTAAGACGGCGAAATGCTTCGATCGTTGCTTCCGAGCCTTCGACAGCCGCGATTTTTGGCTTGCCAAGTTCCGGCAATTGGTCGATGGCGCGTACAACTCCGCGCAATGCTGTCTGCAACTGTGTATCCGGGCATGCAAACGTTTTGCCGCGTCCATTGGGGAACACGGTCTTGTCGCCGCGTTCTGCCAGGTTGATGCGGATCTGGCGCAACTGCGGATCGGTGCGGAAGGCGTTGAAACCGGTCACCGTCAAATCCAATCGGCGGTTCAGGGCTCGCAAGAAGTCGTTTCGTGTTCCGCTCTTGGCATCGATGGTAGATTCATCGCGCGTGACAATCTTTGCGAGATCCGTGTCGAGTGCGGTGATGTCGGTTTTGACCGTACCAATGCGCGTACCGACAAAGTCCGATGCAAATTTGAATTGCTGGGCATCGGCATCGCGGAGTTTGCGGCGAGGGCCATCACCGGGGCGGCTGTTGGGACAGCTTTTGCCGGTCGCTCGTTCGATTTCCGCCTTCTCTGTTGAAAGGGCGGACAGGTTAACAAGTGTGGTGTTGAGTTGTTCCAGGCGCGTTGATGCAGCGTGCAACGAGTTCTGTACTTCGCCAATGGCAGATTCCGCGGATCGTGTCGATTCTGAGCGGCTTTCCAGGACCTTCCAGTAAAAACCAAAGCCAAAGCCAACTGAGATGACCGTCAGAAATACATAACCGAGTCCGTAGGCGAGTTTGGTTGCTGGATTAATCGGGCTGAACAACTGATCCAACAGCCAAATGATCATCGTCATCAGCATGGCAACCGAAAAACCGATGATGATTTTGGTGGTGAA
>JAJFHI010000086.1 GCA_021775715.1 Hyphomicrobiaceae bacterium
CCCGACCCGACATACTCCTCCAGACCTGTCGCTCCGCGAAACCGTTTCGCCGAATGCACGACCTGAGGGAATCGTCCAGGACGTGCGTAACTGCGGCTCCAAATCTGCCCACCTATTGTCGGGTCTTCGATCACACTCACAGCTGAGGGACCGGTCCCGCCGTTATCAAGCGGCAACGGCGCACCGATCAAACGCAAAACGAAAGCCAGCACGCGGCCGAACAAAGTCAGCTCGGTTGATACGACTTCACCCTCGTAAAGTTTCATCTCGCCCGGCGCCAAGGCTTTAGAAAAACGTTTCTGTACTGGCGACGGCAATTCCGCCCAGGCCGTTTCGCCAAGCAGCATGCGAAAGCGCGTGTCAACAACACCGCTTGTTGCAGTATTGCCCTTGTTTAATTGCATTTCTGAAGTCTTGAACGCGACAGTCATGACACGTCCTCCCTCTTGATCACCCGTTATCAATCAACGCTTTGCAGACTTGCGTTTCAAGGCACCTGCTCGTGGAGAAACATACTTCGCGACTGTGCCGCCCATGCGAATAAGCGCCATCAATGTTGGGGCTGGAAGACGAAGTATCTCTTCGAACCCCTTATCAACCGCGTCGCTAAACGAGAGCATGTCGCCAAGACGCTTGCGTGCCGCGCGCGAAATCTGCGGATCATCCTCAGCCAGCGCCACGCATTCGCGCAACACATCCAACGTCGGATCAAGCTCACGTGCCTTACGGCCAGCCGCGATGCGCCGCACCATCTCGAACATGTCGGATTCGGCAGTGTAGTAGTCACGCCGATCACCAAGAACTGGAACCCGTTTGATTAACCCCCAACCATTCAATTCCTTCAACGAATTTGAAACATTGGAGCGCGCAAGGTTAAGCGGCCGGGCAATGGCCTCCGCCGTCAAGGGGTCGTCGGAAATGAAGAGCAGCGCATGGATTTGCGCCACGGAGCGGTTCACGCCCCAGGCATTGCCCATCTCACCCCAATGCAGAACAAACCGCTGCACAGCTTCCGGCATCTCCGCCGGCGCAAGATCCTGGGTTTCCGGGACATTTTTGACCGTCTTTTCTTTCACCAGCATCGCATTACCCTCAGGGACAGCTATCTGCTCCGTCAGCTATTTCTGTCATAACAGAAATTTAAGACACAACAGAACAATTTTCAATGGTGAACCTGCGAAATACCGAGCAAATGTGCGCGCAAGTCCCGAATTAGTAAGGAAAGCACCAATGCAAAGGGGCCAAACGCACCTCAGCTCGAGGCATATTGGCGGCAACACGTAACTCTCTTGCTGCCGATACCTCCCCACACCATCTTGTGTGGGGTCCGAAGCCTCAATTGGGGTATTTTCTCCTTAGTTTGATGGTAGAAGGTCCGACTTGGATTTAGCTCGATCAAAAATGGAGACGAAAACATGATGCGCGTGCTGTCGGCCACCCTGGCTGTGTGTGCCATCCTGATGGCTTGCGTGGCGCAGGCTGCGACGACCAAACAGCTAAAATGGGATGACCTCGTCCCTCAGCTGACGGCTCTTGAAGACCCACTGGCTAGTCTTACGGCCGACCAAGCGATCGACTTCGACATTGTCGCCGCGTTCCGCCAAGAAGGCCCTGTTGAGCGCACCGCGGAAAACGCCGCCGCATTCGAAGATGCTAAGAAGTCAGAGAAGAACCTGCGCAAGCAAGGCATCGATTTCGACGCCATCTTTACTAAGTATCAAGACTGGCAGGTCGAGAAGGAAAAGCAGGGCAATACGCTTGTCACCGAGCTCAATGGAACGACCGTGCGCATCGCAGGGTATCTTTTGCCCCTTGATGTTTCCGAAGAGGGTGTCTCGGAATTTTTGCTCGTGCCTTATGTCGGAGCCTGCATTCACGTTCCCCCACCTCCGGCGAACCAGATGGTGTTTGTGAAGCTTCAGCAATCCTACAAAGCTGACGGCCTCTACACACCCGTGTGGGTCACAGGCGAAATGGTGACAAAAAAAACCGAGAAGACGCTTTCTTTGGCGGACGGCGCGTCGACCGTGCCTGTCGGCTACACGCTACAGGGCATGAAAGTTGAGCCTTACAAGAAAGAGAAAGCCGAAGAGAAGTAACGCCTTGACCATTTGTGGGACTTAAGTCCGGACAATCATGCCATCAGCCACTGAATTGCGATAAGCGCGCCAGGCTGGCAGGAGCCCGGCCAAGAGACCGCCGATCATAATCGCCGCCAACGACCAAAGCTCGACATACGACGGCAAACTGAGATCAATCGTAATGCCATAAGCGCTGTCAAAGTAAGGCCGCACTACGATCAACAACGCGTAAAGAAACACCACGCCAACCGCGATACCAGCAAGCGTCATGATCAACGCTTCCGCTGACAGCAAACCAACCAGTGTCTTCGGCCCCGCACCAACCGAACGCAAAATCGCCATTTCACGGCGGCGCTCGTTCAAGGTTGCAAAGATCATCGCAACCATGCCCAGCAGTGCTGTGATGACCACCATTATCGTCACAACAAACAGCGCCGTTTCTGCTGTGCCCACCAGCGACCACATCTCCGTCAATGCCACACCCGGCAACACCGCCGACAACGGCTCTTTGCGGAACGTGTTCACAAAGCGCTGGAACTTGAAAACTGCAAAGCGCGATTTCAGTCCGACAAGAGCCGCCGTTATAGCTTTCGGCTTCAACTCCATATTACGCACTTCGTCCACCTTGAAAGTGCGCGAAGAATTTGACGTGCCGCCCTTCCATCCAAGATGGATCGCTTCGATTGCGCCAAGCGTCACATGTACAGTGTCATCAACCGGCGTGCCGGTCTTTGCCAGAATGCCAGCGACTCGAAACGGCATGTTGTCGTGGTCGTTGCCGCCAATTTCACCAATTCCATGCGCAACGACAATCTTATCGCCAAGCTTGTAGCCGAGTGCGTTAGCCACATCGGACCCAATGACGGCATCGAACATGTCATTGAACACGCCACCTGATGCAAACCCCAGTTTGCGTTTATCGCGATAACGATAGTGCTTAAAATATTCATTGTTAGTGCCGAGCACACGGAATCCACGATGACTGTCACCAAGCGATAGCGGCACGATCCAGTCGACATTTTTGCGCGCGCCAAGCTCTTCGTAACTGCGCCATGTCATGTTGTTTGGCGCGTTGCCGATTCGGAACACCGAGTAGAGCAACAACTGAATGTCGCCACTGCGCGCACCGACAATCACGTCTGTGCCGGATATTGTGTTGGCGAAACTTGCCCGCGCGCCGGTTCGAACTTTTTCCACACCCAACAGCAACATCACACTGACGGCGATGGCAAAGATCGTCAGCAAGGCGGTAATCCAGCGATTGCCTAGCGATTGTAGAGCGAGACGAAGGACCGTCATTTGTCGCGCCCCGTCGAGATCAAGTCTTCGAGACGACAGACGCGGTCAAAGTGGGTGGCCAATGTCTCATCGTGACTGACCATAATCATCGAGCTGTTCGTCTGGCTGAGTTGTGCAAAAAGAAGATCGAGAAATTTCTCTTGTCGGTCGCGATCCAGGGCTGACGTCGGCTCATCCGCGAGAACGATCTCTGGCGATCCGATTAACGCGCGTGCCGCTGCCACACGCTGTTGTTGACCGACACTCAATGTCCCAACCGCGCCATTGATAAGGTCGTTGTCTTCCAGACCCAGCGCTCGTAGCAGCCGCCCTGCTTCAGCTTCCAGACTATCTCCTGGCGCCGATGCCACGGCTCGCTGACGCCGCTTCGGCGCGAAACTCAGTGGAAGCAAAACGTTGTCGACGACACTGCCATAAGGCAAGAGGTTGAACATTTGGAAGACGATACCAAGATGCTCTGCGCGAAACCGGTCACGCGAAGCATTTGAGAGGATGGCAATATCTGCACCCAAAAGCTCGACGCTGCCTCGCTGCGGCGCGACCACACCGGCAAGCAAATTCAGCAACGTTGACTTGCCACCACCAGACGGCCCGAGCAGTAACACCCGCTCACCGCGCTTTAGCGAAAACTCTTTTATGCCCAGCGAAAAGCTGCTGCGCCCAGGCCAGGCGAATGCGACGTCGCGCAACCTGGCGACAGTTTCCATCTTCTCTGCGGTGTCGGATTTATCCAGCAACGGTGAGTTCTCAAATCACATCATACCAACAAGGCTGATGGCAGGCTTATCACGCGTCACTTCAAATTTCGTCTGTTTTTTCGCCGTCACGACATTAACGTCCAACTCTTGGGCGCTCGCAAATGCCTTGAAGTAGTCGAATGTCAGCCCGGTAATCTTGAGCGCATCCTTGCAGGTCACCTGATAGAGGCCGTGAAACTCGGCGTGTCCGGTCTCGCTGTCGGGATCGCTCTTGGCGTCATGCTCATTGTCGTGATCATCATCATGACCTTTGGTATGGTCGTCATGCTTGCCATGCGCTTCTTCACTATGGCCGTCCGTTTCAAATGCCACGTCCGCCTTCGTCACACGGCACCCTGCATCACCATCGATTTTGATCAGCACCAAAACCTCAGCGAGCTTCGCCTTTGCCGACGTCAGTTTCTTTTTTTGATTGTCAGTTTCAGCTTCATGCTCGAAGCCGACGATATCTGAACCGGGCGCTTCCAGCTCGATATCAATTTGATTGCCTTCGATTGCGATGTTGACCTGGCCGTGCCCATGCTCGTGAGCATCAGCCTCTCGATGGGCGTCTTCCGCGAACGCATTTGCAGTCATGACGGTGGACATAAAAGCTATAGAAATGAAAAGCCGTAATCTCATATTCAAACCTCAATTGCGCTCAACGCGAATTTGTAAGTCTACGATGCAGCCACTGAGTTTTCGACAGCTAAGCAGCAAAATCTAGCGTCGTTGTCGCCGCACCATCTTCTTCGTAACCGCGTGCAATCAGCCGGCCTTCAGATGCATCAGCTACCATTGCAAGGCGCGTTCGCGGGTTTAACACCGGCGATTTTAACCATACGAAATCTGTATCGAACTCAGCCTCGACCGACGACATCAGCTTTTCGCGGCCAGGACTATCGATCCCACGATGATGTCCCTGCCAGCCATCGGCCTTCCAGTGGTTGGCAGCAACACACGAACCACCATGAACAGACGCATCGTCTTCCATGCGCTCAATCACACAGGTTTCATCCGGAGCCAGACCAGCGAGCGAATAAATCGCAGGCGCTGCGATCTTTTCATGTGTCAGCATCTCGCGGGCTTGGGCAAACGTCTCAGCTTCCTCGCAGACCTGACGCAACAAATGCGCTGACGTTTGATGCGGCATCCGCCACACACGACGACGGTTTGCAGCCCAGTCCATCAGGAAAACACCAATCGGTGCCGGCATTGGCGCCTGATTCAATGCCACACAAAACCGTCCCGGCGCCATCACTTGCAACACACCCGTGTAACCCGGCCACGTCATCGTCACGTACTCACCCGCACCACCTTTGACCCGCGCGGCGCAGATGGTTTGCCCAAGCCCTGCCGTCTTCCAATCCAACACGCGAATAAGCCGTGCGCTTTTCCCACCCGGTGACGGCGTCACACGACAAGTGCACGCCCACTCGTAATTGACGGAAAGAAAATACGCGCCCGGCCTGCCCAAGCGCGCGGCGATGGCATCAATTTCGTCCAGATGCTTGTTTTTCCATTTCACCAGCCACCGCCGCGAAATATTGTCGAGCACCTTCAAAGCTGGCGTCGGAGCACCATGAGTTGCAAGATCAAGTAAAGACTGAGCGCGTTCCTCCTCAGCCATCAATGTTGCCAATGGAAAGTCCGGACCGGTTTCAATTAACGGTATTTCAGCAAGCCGATCTGGGTCCAGCTTGGTTTTTTGCTCCGCAATCGACTGCAACATGCTGTTAATACTCCGAAAAACCAAGATTCGACTGCGACTTTAGGGGATGATGGCCCAAGAAACCGTTGACTTTAGGAGCCAGACCCCAGATAAGCCTGAAAATCCGGCCAAGACATGAATGTCTTTGCTGGCAATATGCGCTGCCCGAGGCTCACCGGTTTACCGACCGGGCCGATAGGTCAAAGTCCGCAGAGTTATCTGCGGCGCCACAGGGCGCGGAGAACCCAGTTGGAGAGGCCAAAAGGTCCCCAACGCAAGTGCTTGAGGTAAGAACCATGTACGCAGTCATCAAGACTGGCGGCAAACAATACCGCGTTTCGAAGGACGATGTTCTTCAGATCGAACGCCTTGAAGGCGACGCGGGTGCCACAATTGAATTCACAGACGTTCTGATGGTCGGCGAAGGCAGCAGTGTCAAAGTTGGCTCACCAATCGTCTCTGGCGCTAAAGTGACGGCTGAATTGGTCGAACAGACGCGCGGACCGAAACTTATCGCTTTCAAAAAGCGCCGTCGGAAAAACTCGCGTCGTAAGCGGGGTCACCGTCAGGACCTTTCGAAAGTTCGTATCACAGGTATTACGGGCGCCTAAGCTTAGCGCTATTGGAATTTTCGCGCGCAGGTCTCTTCGTCATCATGACCGCGCAGCATAGAATATAAGGAGCGCCATAATGGCTCAGAAAAAAGCGGGCGGTTCGTCTAAGAACGGACGCGACTCAGAATCCAAACGCCTCGGCGTAAAAAAATTCGGTGGCGAGCACGTCATCCCTGGCAACATCATTGTGCGCCAACGCGGCACACGTTGGCACCCAGGTGCAGGCGTTGGCATCGGCACTGACCACACGATCTTTGCCACAACCAAAGGCCAGGTCGAGTTTCGCGCCCGCCGCAATGGCCGCACGTTCATCTCCGTTTTGCCACCTGCAGTAGACGCAGCCGAATAAACCGGACGGCAAACATTAAATACTTTGCGGAGGGGAGACGGCAGACGTCTCCCCTTTGTTGTTTTAAAGACGGATCGCGTTGTGGACGACAAGCGTGCCAGCGAAATCATTACGACACCGCGTCTCAGCTTGCGGCCTCTGACCAATGACGACGCCGCTCGCATTGCTGAAGTTGCCGGTGTTTGGGAATTGGCCAGCATGACAGCTCGCATTCCGTACCCATATTCTGAAGAACAGGCTCATCAATGGATCGGTGGCAGTGCGCCGGGGGAGTTTGTGCGCGGGATTGAACTTCAAGGCACACTTATTGGATGCTGCGGATTTATGCCCATAGCGCGGGAATCCGAAGGCAACCACGACGAACAAAGCGTCGAAATCGGCTATTGGATTGGTAAAGATTATTGGGGTCGGGGATTTGCCACAGAGGCCGCAACGGCAATCGTCGCGGAATGCAAACGAAGAGGGTTTAGCCACCTTCATGCCGGACACTTTCACGATAATCCCGCTTCCGCTCGCGTTCTGATAAAACTGGGCTTCAAACACGTCGGACACAAAGACTGGTGGGGCGAGGCCAGACAATGCAACATCCGCGCAGAGCGCTATGAAATGATCGCATCATGAAATTTCTCGACCAAGCAAAAGTTTATGTCAAATCTGGAAACGGCGGAAACGGCTGTGTGTCATTCCGGCGTGAGAAGTACGTCGACCAGGGCGGACCCGACGGGGGAGATGGTGGCCGCGGCGGCGACGTCTGGGTCGAGTGCATCCAGAACCTCAACACGCTGATCGACTTTCGCTATCAACAGCACTATCGGGCCAAAAACGGAATTCCAGGTATGGGTCGCGACCGCACGGGAAAATCCGGTGACGACATCGTGCTGAAGGTTCCTCCTGGTACCCAGGTTCTAGCAGACGACAACGAGACGATCATCGGCGATCTGAAGAAGCCGGGCGATCGCGTCAAGCTTGCCAACGGTGGCAATGGTGGCTTTGGCAATGCACACTTTAAATCGGCGACCAATCAGGCGCCCACGCACGCCAACGCCGGCCAAATCAACGAAGAATTTTCCATCTGGCTGCACTTGAAGTTGATCGCCGATGCTGGCCTTGTCGGCTTGCCAAACGCCGGAAAGTCGACATTCCTCGCAGCAGTGTCCGCCGCTAAGCCAAAGATCGCCGACTATCCCTTCACGACATTGCACCCAAACCTTGGCGTTGTGAAAGTGGGTGATATCGACTTCGTTCTTGCTGATATTCCAGGCCTGATCGAAGGTGCCAACGAAGGCGCTGGCATTGGTACGCGCTTCCTCGGCCATGTTGAGCGATGCCGCGTGTTGCTGCATTTGGTTGATGCGACGCAGGAAGACGTCGCCGGCGACTACCGCACGGTGCGCGAAGAGCTTGATGCTTACGGCGCGGGCCTTGAAAGCAAATCAGAATTCATCGCGCTGACCAAAGTCGACGCACTCGACGACGACACGATTGCCGAGCGTGCGCAAGCATTGAAAGACGCGACAGGCGTTGATCCGATGATCATCTCAGCCGTATCAGGTCGTGGAGTAAGTGACGCATTATTCGCAATTGCCCGCAAAGTAAGATCTGCCGCGATCGCCGATGTCGAAGCGAAAAAAGAACCCGAACCCTGGCGGCCGTAAGGACTGTTGCGGTCCGCCGAACTTTTCGCGCCACATAAAGATAAGTGAGCTGCCACGCACTATGACAGACCTGCCCAACGCGAACACTGACCTGCTGGATGTGCCAAGCCACGAAAAACTGGCACCGACAAAGCCCTCCACGCACGCACCGCGCATTCTGCTGTTGCATGGCTCACTACGTCCCGTGTCGTACAGCAAGTTGTTGACGCAAGAAGCGGCACGCTTGCTGGAAAAGTTCGGTGCTGAAGCAAAAATATTCGACCCGACTGGCCTGCCACTGCCGGATGGCGCACCGGAAGATCATCCCAAGGTCAAAGAACTTCGCGATCTCGTAGTCTGGTCCGAGGGCCAGGTGTGGACATCACCCGAGCGTCACGGCGCCATGACGGGCGTTTTAAAATCGCAGATCGATTGGATACCGCTGACATTGGGCGCCGTCCGCCCAACGCAAGGCAAAACGCTGGCAGTGATGCAGGTATCCGGCGGTTCTCAGTCGTTTAACGCCGTCAACCAGATGCGGGTGCTGGGCCGTTGGATGCGCATGCTCACTATCCCCAATCAGTCTTCCGTCGCAAAAGCCTATCTCGAGTTCGACGACAACGGCCGCATGAAGCCGTCTCCATACTACGATCGCGTTGTCGATGTGATGGAAGAGTTGGTGAAGTTTACACTGCTCACACGCGACCGCAGCGACTACTTGGTCGACCGTTACAGCGAGCGCAAAGAAACCGCGGAAGATCTTTCAAAGCGCGTCAATATCCGCTCGATCTAACGTTTCCATCCGCTGTGGCGATGCTTGCATAACTCGAAATGGTCGAAACCAACATAACGATCCGGACCAAGTGGACACTACGCTGGTGAAAACAACCACTTGACCTGGCCTGTTTGGCTTGCACTTCGCCGACCGACAGGTGACACTCCCGGGCAATATCAATTTTTCCGTCATTCTCCGGGGGGACACATGCGTTACACAGCATCAGCCGTTGTTGCAGCCATCGCGATCTTTGCATTCGCTGCTCCAGCATCAGCAAAATCCAAATGTGACGGCAATGCCGATGCCCTCGGCGTCTCGCGCGTCGTGCAGATTGACACGACCGGCGGGCCGGGCTTTGGCTTCCAACATTACAAAGCCTACGACTTCCTGCGCGACGGCGAAGTCGTTCTCACATTTGACGACGGCCCATTACCTGGCCCAACCGGCGACATCTTGAAGGCGCTCGCCAAGCATTGCGCCAAGGCAACGTTCTTCCCGGTCGGCAAGTTGGCTGTTGGTTATCCGCAAGTGCTGCGCCGTGTCTTTGACCAGGGACACACCGTTGGCAGCCACACTTGGTCACACGCCAACGTCGGCAAACAAGACGCTGCTAAGGCTCGCGCCGAAATTGAAAAAGGTGTCAGTGCTGCGGTACTCGCCGTTGGCAAACCAACCGCACCGTTTTTCCGCTACCCGTATTTAAAAGATTCCGAAAAGTCGATCGCGTATCTGGCTGAGCGCAATGTCGCTGTGTTCTCGACCGACTTGGACAGCTTCGACTTCAAAGGCGGCAGCGCCAAACGTTTGGTCGCCCGCGTGATGGGCAACCTGAAGAAAAAGGGCAAAGGCATCATCTTATTCCACGACATCAACAAAATGACGGCCAAGGCAATGCCTGCATTCCTGAATGCACTGAAAAAAGGTGGCTACAAGCTCGTCCACCTCACAGCCAAGCGGCCGGTCAAGACCATCGCGAAATTTGATGCGGAAGTGGCGAAATCGTTCAAGGGCCGCATTTCGACAGGAAAGCGACCTATCAACAGTGTCGTGTCGACTGTTGAAGAAGATGGTAAGGCTACTAGCGAAGCGACATCTGAGCCAACATCCGCT
>JAJFHI010000087.1 GCA_021775715.1 Hyphomicrobiaceae bacterium
CAACAGGCATAACGTCTGGCGACAAGAGCCCTTCTTGCGCGACTATCTTCAACAACGTGAGGACTGCAAGGTCATGAGAACTCTTCTTTTTGCAATCGCTGCTTCAGTTGCATTCAGTATCGCAACGGCGCCGGTTGCATACTCCGCCAAGAAATGTCCGAAGGGTTACGTGTTGACAAAAAAAGGTAAGTGCATTCTCGACGTCCGCGGCTCTTAACCACAATCCTGACTTGAGACGTGGCAGGCAGGAGCGTATTGAATGTGCTGATGCACCAATTTCTTGCCCGCCACCTCGCTACTCTGTCGAAGCCACTTGTCGTCCGCTGGGCTGCACTCGGTTTGGCACTTGTCGGTTTTGCGACTTGGCTAACTATCATATCGGTTGATTTTGGCTACGACACTGCCGTGATCGACATGCCGATACCGTACTTGGTGGCCGGACTTGTCATCGCCGGTCTTGCCTATCTGTTTATTCTTCCAAAACTCATTCGTCAGACGACGGGCGCGGCACAAGCCGACATCGTGACGGTGTTCTGGCTGGTCGTCGTTGCCGGTGTCGTGGCGCGGCTTGTCTTGTTTGCCAGTGAGCCGATGCTCGAGAATGATTATCAGCGATACTTCTGGGACGGCGCGGTCACAGCGCACGGCATAAATCCCTATCGTACAGCACCGGAAACTGTCCGCAGTGGCGGCGCACCAGAAAAACTTGCCGAACTTAAAAAACAATCTGGCGTCGTGTTTGAACGCATCAGTTACAAAAACCTGACGACGATCTACCCACCGGTGACACAGGCAGCATTTGCGATCGCACATTTTATAAAGCCATGGAGCCTGACTGCCTGGCGCAGCGTCGTCATGGCGTGTGATCTTGGAATTCTAGCACTGTTGGTGCTGCTATTGCGGGCAGCCGGGCGATCGCAGCTGTGGTCGGCAATCTATTGGTGGAACCCGCTGGTCCTAAAGGAAATGTTCAACTCGGCGCACATGGACGGCTTGGTCGTGTTGTTTATACTCGTTGCCATTTACGCAGCAACACGAGCGCTCCACTTATTGGCAACAACGGCCATCGCGTTCGCAGTTGGAACGAAACTGTGGCCGGCGCTGCTTATCCCGCTCGTGTGGCGTCCCCTTGTCGGATCATGGCGGCGGCTGGCGTTTGCAGCTGCAATTTTTACAAGTCTTGTCGTGTTGTTTGCTTTGCCGATCGTCCAGGCAAATCTTGATGCCAATTCCGGGCTTATCGCTTACGCGCAAACCTGGAAACTCAACAGCCCACTCTTCCACATGATCGAACAGACCGTGCAGCATCTGATGATGCTTGCTGGTTGGGGTGTTGGTGTCGATCAGGCAGCCAACTTCATAACCAAAGCGATCATCGCGTTTGTTATATCGGGCGTTGCTCTTGCGTGTGCCTGGAGGCCGTCCGGCACGGTCGACGATCTCGTGGCGCGCGTTCTTCTGGTCACGGCAACGTTGGTGTTTCTATCACCGGCGATATACCCGTGGTACACTGTTTGGTTCATCGCCCTATTGGCATTCCGGCCAATTGTTGGCTTGCTGGCGTTAACCCCGGCCATGGGGCTTTATTATTTACGGTTTTACCTCTACGCCCGCGGCGACGTAGAAAGCTTCAATGCAATTGTTGCGTGGGTTATCTGGGTGCCTGTCTGGGCACTTTGTCTGCATGACGTTGTTCGCCGCGTGCAAAATCCAACAGGTCATACAGCCACATCCTAAACCAGAATTTTTACTGCACGTCGGTATGGCGGCACACGAACTTGACTTTAGCGCGCTTGGCATCGTCCTGGCCGACCTGGCCGCGGTGGGCAACCGGCTGTCCGGCTTCCCCTCGAAGCTCGACATAAAACGGTAGATCCGGTGTGCGACCGCCGGCTGCGATGTGGTTTACGTACCCACAAACATGCACGCCGGGCTTGCCCGCCAAGCTGACGGCGGTTTCCTTGCTAAATTTCGCTGTATCAGGATTGGCGACGATCTTTTTGACGCCATCGTGCACGACTGTCACCTGCGCGTCAGTCAGTTGCACGGAAGCTGGCGTACCCGGGGCGCCAGCAGTAGGCGCAGAAGCTGATGTATCTGGTGCACCGTTCTGACTGCAGGCGGCGAGGCCGGCGACCATCAACACGCAGCCAAAACATATTGCTCGAAGCAGACCTGACACGCGTGACAACTCCTAACTCTACACCGCCGACCACGACTGACTTATGACGCGTCCTCGCCAAACACCCGCGCGAAAATCGTGTCGACATGTTTGGTGTGATAGGCGAGGTCGAACATCGCCTCGAGGTCTTCTGGCTCCAATTTCGCCATCACGTCGTCGTCCGCTTTCAACTCGGTCAAAAAGTCTTTGCCAAACTCCCACGTCTTCATGGCGTTTCTTTGAACCATCGCATAGGCCTCCTCACGCGAAGCCCCGGCCTGGGTCAAGGCCAGCAGAACGCGTTGTGAATTGTGTAGGCCACCAAGGCGATCCAGGTTGCGCTGCATGTTTTTAGGGTAAATAACCAGGTTTTCAACAACACCCGTGAGGCGTGCGAGAGCAAAATCCAACGTGATGGTTGCATCGGGGCCGATCATGCGTTCGACAGACGAGTGCGAGATATCACGCTCGTGCCACAAGGCCACGTTCTCCATCGCAGGCATTGCATACGAGCGCACCATACGGGCGAGACCCGTCAGGTTTTCTGTCAGTATGGGGTTGCGCTTGTGCGGCATGGCCGACGAGCCCTTCTGGCCCTTGGAGAAGAACTCTTCGGCTTCCAAAACTTCTGTGCGTTGCAGATGGCGCACTTCCGTTGCAAGGCGCTCGATCGAAGACGCGATCACACCCAATGTCGCGAAGTACATCGCGTGGCGGTCACGCGGGATGACCTGCGTTGAGACGGTTTCCGGCTCAAGTCCCATTTTTTCCGCTACATAAACCTCTATGCGCGGATCGATATTCGCAAACGTTCCGATCGCACCGGACAGCGCCGCCGTTGCAATTTCTGCGCGCGCTAATTCAAGGCGAGACTTGTTGCGTGCAAACTCGGCATAAGCTTGCGCCAGCTTCACACCGAATGTTGTCGGCTCGGCGTGAATGCCGTGGCTGCGCCCGATCGTGATCGTGTCTTTGTGCTCCAGCGCGCGTTTTTTTAAGGCGGCCAGCAGCAAGTCCATCTGCGCCAACATCAAATCCGTAGCGCGTGTCAACTGTACACTGAGGCAAGTGTCAAGTACGTCCGAAGACGTCATACCCTGGTGAATGAAACGAGCGTCTGGTCCGACGTGTTCGGCAAGGTGCGTCAGGAACGCGATGACGTCATGCTTGGTGACACGTTCGATGGCATCGATTGCGGCAACATCAAATTCAGCAGCCGAACCCTTGGCCCAGATTGTCTCGGCTGACTCCTTTGGAATAGTACCGATCTCAGCCATTGCACTGGCGGCATGTGCTTCGATTTCAAACCAGATGCGAAACCGCGTCTCCGGGTCCCAGATTTTCACCATATCGGGTCGTGAGTAGCGCGGTATCATAATGGCGTGTCCTGTTGATCGTCTGAAATTGATCTATGCGTCTTTAGTGCCTCGGTGCCGTAGCAGAGCCGGACCAGTGCATCAATTGACTGATTGTCCCGTGAGGTGCGATGGCCGTGGACAGAGTGGTTCGATCTGTGCTTTTCAGAGCCTGGTTGGCCACTTGAGTTCAACCGACGTCCGCTGCAGACTGCGTTCTAGTAGTATCGGCGGTCCTGGCCGCACACAGCCGAGGCCAAAACGATAGATCTGTGCCTCTGCCACACAGCGACGACTTTCACGGCCGATCCAGAATGTCACCACCAGCGAAGTCACCAACAAAACGGCAGCAATGATCACAATGGTCGAACGTCGTTTCGGCGACATTGCTTGATCCTGTGCTCAAATTGAAGTGGCGCGTTTGACGATATCGGGGTACCGGGTCGCGTATGCTTCCGGCCCGTCCCAGACCTGGGGCGCCGGTGCGGCCGCGTACACGCCACGTGCAACGGCACGTGCCAAGGCCTCGCTGGCAGCCGCGCCAATATGGGTCAGATCAATAATCGGATCATCAAGGGGGATCTCGCCCGTGGAAACGGCAAACACCACGTCGCCGTCCAGCGGTGTGTGCACCGGGTACAGCGCCCGGCCCAATCCGGTCTGCGCCATGATGGCAAGGCGCTGCGCTTCGGTCTTCGTCAACCGCGCATTAGTGGCCACAACAGCCAAAGTCGTGTTTTCGCCCGGCTCGCCTTTGATCACCATGGTACCGCTTTGGCGAGCGTGGGTTCCGACCGGCGGTGCGCCAAGACCACCAAACTCACTACCCCGTTCAAACGCATTAGCCCAGAAGTACGGTGTGTCGGCGAACGTCGCACTGCCAACCGCATTGACAGCCGCCAACGCTCCGACCACGAACTTATCGCGTGCCAAGACGGACGCACTTCCAAGGCCACCACGCAGGGTTGCCGTTGTGGCACCATACCCCGCACCTACACTCCCGATTGCGAACGCGCCTTCGGATGCCGCCTCGCATGCCTCATAGCCAAGCTGTTCGTAGGGCGGGCTCTTGCCCCACGCCTTGTCACCACCGTTGAGCAAATCAAATAAGATCGCCTGCGGAACAATCGGCACGCGCGCCGTTCCAACAGCAAAGCCAATGCCCTGCTGCGCCAGCCAGGATTGAACGCCCGTCGCCGCACTGAGACCAAAAGCGGAACCGCCAGATAGAACGATGGCATGCACCTGCTCCACAACGCTGGCAGGGCCAAGTGCCCCCAACTCTCTGGTTCCCGTGCCACCGCCACGAACATCGGCAGCGGCAACCATCGGATTGTCCCCACGGAGCACGGTTACCCCTGTGCAAATTGTCGCATTTTCTGCGTTGCCAATTTTTAATCCAGGTACATCGGTGATGAGATTGTGGCTAACGGGCATTTCTGAAACTTGCCTGTGATTATTTTTGCAGTTGCGAAATATTCTCCGGGCAACAGACCAAAGATCGGATGCCAGACCTAACACAAACCGGCTCCAAGCCAACGTTTGTATTTGCAGTTAATGCTCCGATTCCGTGATCCAAAGACCACCGGCGGTGCAACATCGCCAGATATAGCTCGAGCAATTGAGCCCAAATCATGCACGCTTCTTGCAACTACAACGGCGAAAGTGCGGCGCATCAATTGTGTGGGAAGTGCGCCACTAATTTACTTTTCGCAACAAGGCCTCTTGAAGGTCTCGCAAATCAGCGCAACTGTTCTTTTATGTGTTTGGTCGACCATAGAATGTTTAAGTGACCAAGTCTGAAACGTGTGGGACACCACCAACCTCCGACGACGTGACTTAAAGGCTCAGTGAAGATGACAGATAAGCAGCGGGAAGAGATCGTTGAACTAAACGACCGACTAGATGTTTTGGACGATCCACGCGAGTGCTACACTCTCGTTAAGCAACGGATTGCAGAACACCAGAATGCGGGCGAGACGGTCTCGGAAGATCTGGCAATGTTGGAGCGCTCTTTGCTCAGCGATTGCCTGGTTGAATCACAAGGCCGCTAACGCGCCACCTGTGGTTCAAACGCATCGGCGCGCAACTTGCGCGGCCAGGAGACGACGCACAACGTCTGTTTCCAGATAATACTGCTTGGCTGATCATCAATTCCGGCTGTCCAGCGCCATTCATACAGACAATACGCGCTATGGGGCGACGTCTGACAATGGGCGATAGCTATCCTCTCCAATCTCAAAAAATGCATAAGACGGCTGTTGAAGGTCGCCGTTGCTGTCGAATGACATCGGACCCAGCGACGTTTGCGTTGTACGGCTCTTGATCGCATCGGACAGATCACGTCCAGCATGGGTCTGAGCCACGTTGCGGGCGGCCCACCACAGTTCAACAGCCGCGTAGGCTCGCAGCATCGCATCACTAGGCTCAAGGTTTTCTTTTCTGAGACGGGCGATCAATCCGGCTCCAGCGGGAAGTCTCAACGCGTCAACAGGCAGGCTGACTTTCACTGTTGCCAGATGCGGCGAAGGGCTATGCGCCACCGCATTGGCGTTGCGAGCGGGATCAACGGCCAGCGTGTCCGGGCCGAAAATCTGCACATTCAACCCCGCCGCTGCCAGATCCTTGACGATAATTTGCGCCTCCATGGGAAACGCCGCGATGTAGACAGCCTTTGGGGCAGCAAGCCTGATCTTCTCAATCAGGTCGGCGTAGCTTGCCTTGCTGGCCGTAAATTTTATAACCGTCGGCATATCACGCGGAACATTCGCAAACGCGTCAACTATCGCATCTTTGCGGCTAGGCAGCAGCGGCCAGGCCGTGACCAACTGGGACACAAGTCTGCGGGCAACGCGCGTTGGATCATGCACCGCCACAACATCGCGAGCTGAAAAATTGCGCGCAAGATATCGTCCTGCAAACGTGCCCTGCCCATCATCCCTGCCCGTCAAACGCAAAACGGTTGTATGTCTGGCATCATCAGTAAGTGCTGAATGACGTGTGACCGGTGCAATGAAGAGCTGATTGCGCAGGCTATAAGCTTTGGCGGCAGCAAGCGCGGTTCGGGCACAGGGATGTCCGATGATAACCGCGGTGTCGCGGATATCGGACGCAATTTCGATATCGGCGACTTCGCCGGCGGGCAGCTTACTGGAGGGCCACACGACGGGCACGGCCGGTTCCTTCGTCATCTGACGGCTCGCACCACAAGCATCTGTCAGAATAACAGCATCGCCATTCGCCACCGGCACGCCCAGATGGCGTAACGCCGCTCGCACACCGGCCTCGATATCTCGCGTCAGGTGCGCGTAACGACCGGTTCTTGGTCCCGCAACATGCACAGCAGGCCGGTCTGTTGCAGCAGTATTGTCAACGCCCTGCGCATTTGCCGAGCTGGTCGCAGCAAAGGCCGCAAGCGACATGATGGCAAAGTCGAGCGCGAAGAATCGAGCAAGAAAACGAAACATGGGCGCACCGTGCGGCCCGCCCATATCACGTATCTGTACCATCTGCTCGATCATCCGGACCGCATCAATTTTCGACAAACGTGATGTTACCAGCGTCCGTCTTGGTCCAGGTATACATCGTGTAATCGAGCCGTGTGATGTCGCCATTGGCGTCATAACCGAGATCGCCAATCACTGTTGCATAGGTCTTGCCCGCCTTCATTTCTGCGGCAACTTTTTGTGGGTCCGTAGACTTCGCCGCTGCGGCAGCTTCGGCCAGCACCTGCATAGCAGCGTAACTGTAAAGCGTGTAGGCTTCCGGCTTAAAACCCTTCTTCTCAAATTTTTCAATCACGCCCTGAGCCTCAGGACGCTTTTGTGGATCGGACGCGAATGTCATCAACGTGCCTTCGCTACCTGGCCCGCCAACGTTTGCAAACTCATCCGTTGCAATGCCATCGGCACCCATGAATGTCGCAGTAACACCGGCACCGGACATCTGGCGAACCAAAAGCCCACCTTCGGTATGCAAGCCGCCCCAGTAAACAAGATCGGCGTTGGCTTGTTTGATTTTAGAGATCAGCGCTGAAAAATCCTTCTCGCCCGTGTTAACGCCTTCATACAAAACTTCTGTAACGCCAAGGTTATTCATCGCCTTCTTAGTCTCGTCGGCAACGCCTTTGCCATAAGTGGTTTTGTCGTGAATGATAGCAATACGCTTATCTTTGAAATTCTCGGCAATGTACTGGCCGGCAACAATCCCTTGCTGATCGTCACGGCCGCATGTGCGAAACACATTCCATAGGCCACGCTCTGTAAGCTTGGGTGTTGTCGACGCCGGCGAGATCATCAGGATGCCATTCTCGGCATAGACTTGCGACGCTGGCATCGAGACGCCGGAGTTAAAGTGCCCAATAACGAATTTGACGCCCTCTCCGGCAAACTTGTTGGCAACCGACACACCCTGTTTCGGGTCTGACACATCGTCGCCAAACAGCAGCTCAATCGGCTTACCATTCATGCCGCCTGCCGCGTTGATGTCTTCGGCGGCCTGCTCGGCGCCTTTCTTGAGCTGCGCACCGAACGACGCGTTCGCGCCAGTCAGCGGTCCGGCAACGCCGATTTTGATGACGTTGGCATCAGGCCCACCAGACTCATCACTACACCCGGACAAAATTGCGCCTGATAATGCGATCAGGGCCGCCACCCAAATTCGACGCATCCCGCTACCCTCCTGATGAAAATTCAGTGCCGAAAACATACTATATAGAAGCATTTTAGCACGCCAGATCGAGGTTTCCCAAACCTGACGAACCCCGTCGGTACCATATAACTCGGTTTCTAGGCCATTTAAGGCAAACGTCAGCCGTCTACTGCTTTAAAATTCAAGACGATGCGCGTGCACGCCAGCCGATCCATGAGTGGCGCTGGAAGGCCCACGGGTATTGTGCCGCCATTTGGCCTGAGCGGGTCCAGCGATACCCCAAGAGCGCAATTGCCAGCAGAAAAGCCGTGTCGACGATCAAGGCGGGTAGCGACAGCAACGGTTGATGAAACAGCGCGAACTGGAAAAACCGCGCAACAAGGCCCAACAAAAGCGTATAGCCCACAAGCTGCAGCCGCGGCCGCCAGGTGAGTGCAATCGCTCGCCCCGTCGCCCAGGCCGTCGCGCCACCCAGGATAAGAGTGACGAGGACAAACACCCAGAAGCTGTTTTCGCCCATTGGATAAATGGCATCAAACATGACGGTCGGCTCCCCGGAATTTCTTCTGCGCCAACATGAAGGCTCGAACCTCACCCAACATCAATGCCGCCCACCTTCGAGATACGCGGCGCGGATTTCCGGCCGGTGCAACAGGTCATCACCCGTGCCTGTCATCGTGATATTGCCGTTGACCATGACATAGCCGCGGTGCGCCAGCTTCAACGCGTGATACGCATTCTGCTCGACTAGGAATACCGTCATGCCATCGTCAGCGTTGATCTGGCGAATGGCATCGAAAATCTGCTTCACGATCAACGGTGCGAGCCCCAGGGACGGTTCGTCCAACAACAGCAACTTCGGCCGACTCATCAATGCGCGCGCAATGGCCAGCATTTGTTGTTCGCCGCCCGACAACGTGCCGCCTCGCTGGTTCAACCGCTCCTTGAGGCGTGGGAACAACGTGCACATGCGTTCCAGGTCATCATTGAAGTGAGCCGGGTCAACAAGCGTTGCGCCCATCTGCAGATTTTCGAAAACCGTCATGCGCGGAAAAATGCGTCGACCTTCGGGAGACTGAGCAATCTGTCGGCGCGCGATTAGATACGTTGGTAACTCGGTGATATCTTCGCCATCGAGAACGATCGATCCGTCTCGTGCGCGCGGCTGTCCGAAGATCGTCATCATCAATGTCGACTTGCCTGCCCCGTTGGCGCCGATCAGCGTTACGATCTCACCGCGCTGGACATCAAGGTCGACGCCCTTCAGCGCAATGATGCTGCCGTAGTAGGCCGTGACGCCGCGAATTGAGAGAAAAGCCTCGGTCGTC
>JAJFHI010000088.1 GCA_021775715.1 Hyphomicrobiaceae bacterium
GGCGCGAGGGAACCGGACTTGGACTTCCAATCGCAAATTCACTTATCGAGCTTCACGGTGGCCGGCTCGATATCAAGAGTGAGAAAAACAAAGGCACAGAGGTCAACGTCGTACTGCCATCACGGCATCTCGTTTCGGTCGCACAGGGTCGGAACATCTTGATGGACAAGAACTTCTAGAGACCGACGCACAGACGCTTCAGGGGAAAGTTCGTGGAAACACAAACTGCAAATCCAGGTATGAAACCAACTTCGTTCGATTCAGACCAATCAATCGGGCGCATCGTGTCCGTTACAGGCTCCAAAGCGATCGTGCTACTCGATGGCGCTTCGCAAGGTCAAACTACGCCAATTGCTCAACGACCAGAAATGGGAACATTGCTGGCTATCGAAACCAACACGACCTTGGTTCTCGCGATTGTGTCAGCCTTGAGTGTGCCAGTTCCAGCACAACGGGAAGGCGAGGCCGAGATCTGGATTGCCGAACTCGGCCTGGTCGGCGAGCTTTGGAAATCAGCAGATGGCACAGCTACATCGTTCAACCGTGGTGTAACAATCTACCCCGCACTTGGTGATCGGTGCCGCGTTGCCGGCAAACCTGAACTTGAAATGGCCTTCTGCGGTGATATCGAAACATCGGTCCGCGTCGGCTCAATTCGCCAGGACAGCTCCATTCCTGCAATGGTTCGCGTCGACGACCTTCTCGGCAAGCACTTCGCAATTCTGGGCACGACCGGCACGGGTAAGTCGTGTACAACCGCGCTCATTCTACGTTCAATCCTAAAACGCAACCCCGCCGCGCATATCGTGCTGCTGGACCCGCACAACGAATATTCGACGGCCTTCAAAGAGTGGGGAGAAGTCATCAGTCCTCGCGACATGCAGCTGCCGTACTGGTTGCTGACGTTCGAGGAAATCGTTGAGGTTTTGATCGGCGATGAAAAGCGCAAAGCAGAAATGGAAATTCTGCAGGAGCTGATTCCGCTTGCGAAAGCCCGCTATAGCACCGGCCGCGTCAACGAAGGCGGTAAGCTACGCCGCAGCGCTATCGACTCCGGCCGTTACACGGTCGACACGCCAGTGCCCTACCGTATTTCTGATCTGACATCGATCATTGATGACCGGATGGGTAAGCTTGAAAACAAAAAAGATCTCGCACCTTACCGGAACCTGCGCTCACGCATCGACTCAATCACACATGATGCGCGTTATGCCTTTATGTTTGGCTCGCTGACCGTTTACGACGGTATGGCCCAAGTTCTTGGCCGCATTTTCCGTGTTCCGGTCAACGAAAAACCAATTACAATTTTGGAACTCACAGGCATTCCTACCGAAATCGTCACCGTGGTTGTTTCCGTACTCTGCCGCATGACCTTCGACTTTGCGCTTTGGGGTGAAGGCCGCGTTCCTGTCACGCTGGTCTGCGAAGAAGCCCACCGCTACGTGCCAGCCAATTCAAGCCTAGGCTTTGAGCCATGCAAACGCGCCATCGCAAAAATCGCTAAGGAAGGCCGCAAGTATGGTGCTTCGCTCTGCATCGTGACACAGCGACCGTCCGAAATCGACGCTACAATTCTTTCACAGTGCAACACCGTTTTTGCGTTGCGCATGTCGAACGACAAAGACCAGGCGATCGTGCAATCTGCCGTTTCAGACACAGGCTCAGGTCTTCTCGAATTCCTGCCAGCCCTTGGCCAGCGCGAGGCAATTGCATTTGGCGACGGTGTTTCGCTTCCCGTTCGCATCAAATTCGATGACCTGCAGAAAGACGAACTACCACGTTCTTCAACTGCACGCTTCACGGAACGCTGGCAAACATCCGATGGTGACGAAGGCTTCCTCGATCAGGTCGTACAACGCTGGCGCAATGCCGGCATGAACCCGGACGCCGACCATTCCGCAAATCTTACCATGATGGCCGAAAGCATGGGCGCCATGGGCGATGCCGCTGCGCCTGCAGTTCAAACGCCATCCCCGGCAGGTTACGTCGCCGCAAAAACGCCAGTTCAACAGAGAGCTGTCACACCGCTACCTGCTCCAACTGAGGTAGCAGCACCAGCATACGCTGGAGGCGACGACGATCCATATGCGGCTCAGCCAAACTTCCCTGTCCAACAACCAGGCGGTTCCGTGCCCCACACTGCGCCACCACCACCACCGGTACAGCAAGCGCCCGCAACGCCATCGCCAATGCGCGTTGCTCGCGCCGCGCCAACCGGCGACCCAAATGCCCAGCCTCGGGTCGCAGGTTCGTTGCTCCGCCGTCAACCTGTCGCCGCTGCAGTGGCGTCCGCCGGCGCCCCTCCGGCAACAGCCGCGCAGGAAGAAGCCGCAACAGCGGCATCATCTCTGCGCTCGCTGCGTGACCGGCTGAAAAAGCAAAGCTAAATCTTCGCTAAACGGAAATCACAATAGCCGCGAGCTTCATTGTTGTGAGGCTCGCGGTTTTTTGTTGGCAAATACACGTGGACGGCATGCGCGATCACCAACTAGGTTCACGACCTAGGCCAATTGATGCTTCAAATGCGTTACGGCTTTGCGTCGGACTTGCGTGTCGTTTTATCGGAGTGAAGGCCAACCACACGCCCATCTGGATCGAACGTCGCATCATCAATATCTACTTGTCGTGACTCGTCATCAGCCGGTGCGTCTAGCCCAGCCAGATCGACTTCATCGTCATCACCAAACTTGACCTTGAGTTTGTGATAGCGACGCCAGGAAAATGGAATGCTCAGCAAATACAAACAAGACAGTCCCGTGAGTGTAGCAAACGGGAACGTCACCAGAAGCGCCACCAGCGAAACGCCGACAATGAACATCGGCAATACCCACTCATGGCTGATGCGTTCGCCCAAAAGCTTTCCGGAATACGTTGGTACGGCAGTGACCATCAGCACTGCGACAACAAGCGTGTAGATCAACGCCCCACTCAGAGACCATTGATCGGCGCGAACATCCCAACCGAGGTTTGACAAGCAAAACGGTAGCAACACGACGATTGCGGCGGCCGGCGTTGGTACGCCCCGGAAGTAATTCGATTGCCATCGCGGGCGCTCTTCATCAAGCGCGGCATTGAAACGGGCAAGCCGCAATGCTGAGGCCAATGAGAAGATCATCACACAGATCCAACCAAGGCTT
>JAJFHI010000089.1 GCA_021775715.1 Hyphomicrobiaceae bacterium
TGCGGTCCAGCCTTCAAACGTTTCCCACACAGGCCGAACCCGCGCCTGAGCGTTTTGCCCGGCTGGCAGCCGGTCGATGCGTTCGCCATCGAGTTCGTACGCGACACAAACCTTGATCTCTTCGAACCCATCGAGCACATCAAGCTTGGTCAAAGCAACGCCGTCAATGCCCGCGACCTTGATCATTTGACGCGCAAGGACTGCATCAAACCAGCCACAGCGCCGCTGGCGGCCTGTCACCGTTCCGAACTCATGACCACGCTCTCCGATACGTTTGCCGATGTCATCATCTAGCTCGGTTGGAAACGGTCCTGAACCAACGCGTGTTGTGTAGGCTTTTGCAATACCAAGAACGTAGCCAACCGACTTCGGTCCAACACCCGATCCCGTCGCGGCTTGGGCAGCAATAGTGTTCGATGACGTGACAAACGGATAGGTGCCGTGGTCGATGTCGAGCAAAGCACCTTGCGCGCCTTCAAACAAAATGCGTTTTCCCGAACGACGCGCCTGATCCAGCAGTTCCCAGACTACGTCAACGAAGGGGAGAATACTCGGCGCAATGCCGGCAAGCTTCTCTACCAACTCTGTTCGATTCACAAGCGGCTCACCAAGACCCTTGCGCAACGCATTGTGGTGCAAGAGTAGGCGATCGATTTTTTCACCAAGCGTATCGAGCGTGCGCAGGTCCTGCACACGAATGGCGCGACGGCCGACCTTGTCTTCGTAGGCCGGACCAATGCCGCGTCCCGTGGTGCCGATCTTTGCTGTGCCAGCCGCACGTTCTCGAATGAGATCCAACTCACTGTGCAGTGGCAGAATAAGCGTCGCGTTTTCGGCAATACGAAGATTGTCGCGGGTGATTGTCAGGCCCTGCTTGCCAAGCCGTCCAATCTCATCGCACAAAGCCCATGGATCAACGACAACGCCGTTGCCAATGATGCCCAGTTTACCAGGACGGACAACGCCCGATGGCAACAGCGACAGCTTGTAAACTTCGCCATCAATCACCAGTGTGTGGCCAGCATTGTGACCGCCCTGAAAGCGCACAACAATATCAGCGCGCTCACTTAGCCAATCAACAATCTTACCTTTACCTTCGTCGCCCCATTGGGCCCCGACCACAACAACGTTCGCCATATCACCTCATCACACAACTTGGCCCCGGCTCTTCTCAGCCGAGGCCTTTATTCATGTCTTATACCGCAGATTCGCGATTGCAAACCGTCGCCCACCTAAGGGCTGTACTGAATAGCTTTTTCAGCCGGCCAGACCACCTGATAGCCGAATTTAATGACTTTTTCCTCGTCAGGTCCGAGTGTGCTCTCCCAAGCAAGAATGCCACGCTTGTCCTTGACGCCCTGCTCCGTCGGCGCGGTCGGGCCAATCAGATTGACCTTGATGTCGTCGTTCTTGGAGACCGGCATCCGATCGATCACCGTGATATCGATGGCCCGCTCATGCAGGTTCTTGATGGACATCTTATAATTTCGGTCGTCTGTGCGTGCTGTCGAGATCAAGCCCGTTTCGCCACGCTTGTCGCCTTCTACAGCATGACGAACCGTCACGAGATCATCGACGCCAAAACCCACTTTGTGTTTTTCCTGCGGAGCAACCAATGGCAATCGGCTGTTGCCGACAAACGTTCCATCGCGAAACAACGAAACTTGCCCAGGCAATAATGGAACTCCCTTCGGCACGGTCAGCTCGGCGTAAAGATAGGCTTTCGCTTGGCGTGCCGGCACGGTCCGGATGTTCAGCTTTGGTTTCAAAACATCTTCTGCCAGCTTAACCTTTTTGGCAGCTCCGGTCGCTGGAACATCAACTGCTCCCGGCACTGCAAACAACGCCTGGAACGGCGCATCCGCAACCACGGCAAAACGCTCCACCGCTGCAACCCGTCGACGCGGCTTTGCCTTGGCAGCGTAGCGTCGCTTACCGGCGCGATTCGACCTGGCTTGACCTGCCATTTCGTCCTGCACATCAAATTCGGGTGCTTGCATTGCAACTGGGCGCGGCGGCGGAGGGCGCTCGAAATCAACGGTCAACACCGGGAGCGCAGGCGCTGAGGCACCAGCATGGGGCCGTGTCGTTGACAGCGTCAGTGCCACGCCTTTCCAATCTTCGCCGGTTCGTTGCGTAATGCTGGCGCGGCGCGTCAGATTGAGTTCGGGCACTTGTGTTTTACTGCCTGTCGTCAACCGAGCATCGTAGAGCGCGACCCAAGAGGCCGATGACACCTGATAGCTAATCATCAATGTCGCTTCGAGCGGTGTGTCGGCTTCAGCGAATATCTTCACTTCAGTGCGCTGGATACGCTTCGGCGTCGTGGCGGCGAGCTGCTTTTGCAGATCTTTGATTTCCAGGTCGCTCTCGCGCAACCGCTTTTGCCCGTCAAGGACTTCACGCTGCACACCGGCCATCTCACTGGAGATTAGCGACAACAGCCCAGACCAATCAGGCGCAACACCAACACCACCTTGCGTCGGTGCCGGCTGATTTGGCAGGTTCGCAAGATTGGAAATTAGCTGTTTCTTGGTCTGCGCGGTTTCGATCTCTGCTACGATGGCCGCGCGGTTGTCTTTGGCTGCTTCGATTGCATCTTCGAGGCGCTTGCGTTCTGCGTCGCCGCCAGCCTCGGCCTTTGTCACCATAAGACGACGCGAGTCGACCGACCCGATTGAGATATTGCCCGTAACCTGCCGGCCTTCAACACGTATCGAGCTTGCGACTGCCTGGCCGGGCAGATCGCCGATCACGATCACATGCTCCCCCTTGCCAAGCTTTACTTTCGCAGCG
>JAJFHI010000090.1 GCA_021775715.1 Hyphomicrobiaceae bacterium
TGTAGCCCGACGAGTTCACGTAAAAGATCATTAACGCTAGGACCATGACGTCTGTCATTGAATAGCGACCAAGCCATTCCATTGTTGAGATGGATTTGGAACGGAACTCAGGCGACAGGTCCGGAGACGTGACGAGCGTTAGGAGGTACAGCAACTTCAAAAACGGAAAGAAGATCGAGAACGCGAACAGGACCACGCAGAGGAAAATTTCCTGGTTCTGATAGAGCGCATAGATAATGGTCGCAATCGAGTGTTCGTTGGTCCACACGAACACGGTCGTGAAGCGAATGACCGGCAGGATCACGCCAAGCGCGAAGAACACAGTCGCGACGATGATGAGAAAACTCAAAACAAAATTGCGAAACGGCGACAGCGGTTGTTGAAGTGGGGCAGGCTGGGGCGCCATGCGTGCGCGAACGGCCGCATCGCCACGCTCGTCTGTTCTGAGCCAGGCATAAGATAGGATCATCAAGACGACCGCGGCGGTGAAAAAGTACACGCCTGTTAGGCTGGTGGCGTCATAGAGGCCCTGGCTTTTGATGAAGAAGATTGTCAGCGCCAACATCAAGACGTCGTGCATCGACCATTTGCCGAGCCATTCAAGCGCTTTCAAGCGGCGACGATGTCTGATGATTTCTGTTTTCGGTAATGTCGATACGAGCAGCAGGTAGAGCAGTTTCAGCACCGGAAAAACGATCGAGAAGACGAGGATGGTGAAGCCGAGGAAATACTGTTCGTCGTTGATCAAGACCCAGGTTGTCGACAGCAGCGAGTGCTCCGTCGAAAAGAAATACAGCTGCGTCAATTTGATGATCGGCAGCGAGATGCCAAGTGCCAGACAAACGCTCGCCGAGATAATGGCGAGGCTCAGCAAAAACCGCCGGCCGCCAAGCCGCACGGGCGCATCAATTTTTGTCGGCGATGTCATCTGTCGGCGCTGGCGTCCTCAGGCTTGATCTTAGACAGAGTATATCAGGCCGGAAAGCAGCAAAACCGAGACGGAGCGACAAGAAAAAAGGCCGGAGTGGTGCTCCAGCCTTCAATCCTAATACTAATGCGATCCGAGGGGACCGCCCGCCCGTCCGACGGGGCGCCTAATGCTGATTAGGCCGTCGCGCGGGTTTTGTCGTAGGCGACGCCTTTTTCATCGAACACCTGTCCGAGTTCGCCTTTTTCAAACATCTCGCGCACAATATCGCAGCCGCCCTGGAACTCGCCCTTGATGTAGAGCTGAGGAATGGTCGGCCAGTCGGAGAATGACTTGACGCCATCGCGCACGCTCATGTCGTCCAACACGTTGACGTCTTTGTATTCGACACCCAGGTAGCCGAGCACCTGTGCCATCTGACCGGAGAACCCACACTGTGGGAAATCCTTCGTGCCTTTCATGAACAACACGACGTCGTTGCTGTCGATCGTGGTCTTAATCCAGTTGTGGATGTCTTCCTGGGCCATGAGCCTTGCCTTCCTTTATCAAACGGGGTCAAAAACCCGCAGACTGCGTTCGCTTACTAAATTGGGAATTTGAGCCCAAAAGTCAATCTTTTGGTACGTTCGTTGTGAGTTGTAGAGCATGGAGGACGCCGCCCATCCTGCCTTCCAGAGCCTCGTAAACCATTTTGTGCTGTTTGACGCGGGGTTGGCCCTTGAAGGCGGCCGATGTGACGCTTGCAGAATAATGGTCGCCGTCGCCTGCGAGATCTTTGATTTCGACGACCGCGTCGGGCAGCTTGGCCTTGATCATCGCTTCAATGTCTTTGGCGTCCATCGGCATGGGGGCGGGCTCCTGGTGGTGGGGTTCGGGTGTGTCGGCCCGGAGATATGCCATGGATGGCGCTGGGTGTGTAGGGGGAATTGGTTGTGCGCGCCGCCGACCCGGAAATGAATGGCAAATGAATTTCCGGTTCAGATCACGCTCACATGAAAAATGTTTATTCCACGGCACTGACTTGGCGAGAACATGTGGCCTTCGTTTTGGAGACCTTCGCCCGGCAGAATTTTAAGTCGCAACCCGCCCACTGGGCTCAATTTTTAAAGGGACGTTTTTTATGACCAAAGCTCTCAAAATAATTCCTGCCGTACTCGTTGGCCTTGTGGCTGTTGTTGGTGCGTCGCCGGCTTTTGCTAAATCTTGCAAAGGCGTGAAGCTTGAGATCCAAAACAATTCTACTCATACGATCAGCCTTCGTAACGCAAAGATCTATGATGTTTACGATGATAGGACGCGCACCGAAAACATCTCCAACAAAGAGCTTCTTCCTGGCCAGTCCCGAACCGAAAAGGCCAACTTGGCGAAGATCGGCGGCAAGGAATTCCAGTGGAGTGTGCGGTATAAATCTCTTGTCGCATCAAAGAAGGGCGACGCCAAATGGACGAAGCGTAAAACGTCCGGTAAATCGAGCGCAATTGTTTGCAAAAAGGGCTCACGATACGTGATCAGCATCACGAACTAAGTTGGGTTGATTGAGATTAACGGCCGTTCGCAAAGCATGAGCTTTGCGGGCGGCTTTTTTTGTGCTCACGCAATTGCGCGCGTTGCGTAGAAGCACCAATGACCTCGATCCGCGCGAGGCGTTCGAGGGGGTGGGCGATTGAGGGTGCGGAGCGGCATGAGCCGCAGTATTTGTCGTTAGTAACGGCGCATGCCGCTCCGCATTGTCTGGCTTACTTACACCGTCGTCAGATAGTGGTCCTCGATGTCCAGATTACCTTGACTAGAGGGGCCGCCAGTTCCCCGGCGTCGTTGGACAATCACGTCCAGCTTGGCCGCCGCGGGCCACCAACCTGAAAACCAGTCCGCCCCTCCCACTTTTAGAACGCCTCCGGAAGCGGCCCTCGTGATGCGCGGTCCGTGCACAATGCCATGCGCGCGCCGGGGCGGGGAGAAGTTTGTTCAGCTACGGCAGCGCTGGGCGGCGACGTGAACCGCACCTGAATACGTCTGTCACATCTGGTTCAACGCACGGTGATTAGATCTGACCCGTGCGTACGTGTCGCCACACGAAAATCGGCAAACCATTCTTTCAGCGATACGTCTGGGTGAGACATCAATCATGACTGACATTTCAGTACCAATGAATTTGCAAGAGGCAGGCAACATGACTGATCAAAAACAAGACACAGACAAACTACTCGATGCGGTTGAAGACTGGACGAAACCAACGAAAACAAGCGGCATCGGCCGGGCGAAGCGGATTGTTCACGTCACGCTTCTCGTCGCCACAGCGTTGGCGGCAATCCCGACGATTGCAACGGTATTGCCGGCGATGCGCAACATGTATCTGGCCGCGGCGTGGAAGATCCCGTCGGAAATGGTGCCCGACCGCATCCGGCAACAACGGTTGGCGAAGAAAAACAGCCGGTGTCCGGCAGAGATTGAATTCGTTTCGCAACAGATCGACACCGCGACGGCGTCGATGGGTTATTGCAAGCTGTCAGGCGATTTTCAGTTTTTCTTCTTCGATCCAAGAAACAATCGCGAATACGAACGTTGGATTTCCTCCAACGAGTTGCTAGGCGCTTATGAGTCGTTGGGTTGGTGGGATTGGATTGTCCCGTCGGCACAGGCCGGGACGGCAGCGAAAAAGAGTGGGAAGTCAAAGTCCGTTCGCGTTGCGCAAAAGGCCGGTGCGCCGTTGTTCAAGGTCATGTGCCAATCGTTGCAGCCGGAATCGAAGATTGTCCGCGTCGTCAACCGCGCCGGCAAGTGTTATCGCGAGACGAAGTCGTTACACGAAACGCGAACCTCTGAGCGCGAAGAAGTCGCGTGCGACACCCAATGCCCGACGCCTGAGAAGGTGGAGTGAGGGGCAGGATCAGAGTTGGGTGAGGGAGGAGAGATCTTGAGTTGTTTTGTCTCACGGCTATTCCTCCCTTCGGTCGGGCCTGCGACGGCGCGCTGCTAAGCAGCGGGTCGCTCTTTTTTCGCTGCGGTTTTACGCCATCGCTGGTAGGCGCTCAGGCGAACCGAGCTTGTGCGCCCCGGCCGAGACTTAAACGTGTTCCCAAATGACATTTTCCGGAGCAGGCCGCGTGCACGATAGATGAGATGGTGAGGGAACCTCCGGCCACACGCCGTGTCGCGTACCCCGGAGGACAGCCGTCCCTGGCACGATGTGAGTTGCGCTGACGTGGTGTTGAATTTTGGCATTGCGGGTGAACGGGGAGCAAGGCGACCCGGCGCGAGCGCCGCGCATGTGCAGCGCCAGGGCGCGACAGCGATCGGTACGGCGCGTGAACTCAAATAACTTCTCTCAACACCCTGAGATCTCCGATGTGGCACCGGCGAATTGTCACTGGAAAAGAGAAGTAATCGCCCCCTTGATTGGGCGTGTCGTTGGATGGGTGACGACAGGTTAGGATACTTACCCCAACCTCACCCCACATACCGCTCAAACCAACCCTCATAATCCGCCCGCAAATCGGCCAGCCCCATCGCCGCCTCACCATCCATTGCAATCGCGTCACCACCCGTCGTGCCGAGAACATGTGCGGCAACACCTGCCCCCTTCGCCGCCGCTAACACGGCGTCCGTGTTGTCCGCAGAACACGTCACCACATACCGCGCTTGGTCTTCGCCGAACCAGTAAGCGTGCGCCGGGATATCACCGTTATATGCGGTCAACTTTGCGCCAACGTCGCCTGCCAATGCCATTTCCGCAATCGCCACCAACAACCCGCCGTCGGAGACGTCATGCACGGCGGTGACTGTGCCTGCGCGAATGAGGCCGCGCACAACGCCGCCGGTTTTGATTTCTTTATCGAGGTCAACGGGCGGTGGGGCGCCTTTAAGGCCGCCCGCGATGTGCTTTTGATAAAGCGTTTGGCCGAGGTGGTGCGCGTCGTCGCCGATGAGAATGATCGCGTCGCCTGCGGCTCTAAACGCGGCGCTGGCTGTGTGTTTCGTGTCGGGGATGAGGCCGACGCCACCGATGGCAGGTGTTGGTGGAATGCCGACGCCGTTGGTTTCGTTGTAAAGCGAGACGTTGCCGGAGACGATGGGGTAGGACAGCGCCGTGCAGGCATCCGTCAGGCCCTTCATGGTGCCGACAAACTGACCCATGATTTCGGGGCGTTCGGGATTGGCGAAGTTGAGGTTGTCGGTGATCGCGAGCGGGTCGGCGCCGACTGCGGTGAGGTTGCGCCAGGTCTCGACAACGGCTTGCTTTGAGCCTTCGTAAGCATCAGCCGTGACGTAGCGGGGCGTGACATCGCAGGTGGCCGCGATGCCTTTTTTGGTGCCGTGCACGCGCACGATGGCCGCGTCGCCGCCCGGGCGCTGGATGGTGTCGCCCATGACCATGTGGTCGTACTGTTGCCAGATCCAGGCGCGCGAGCACAGGTCCGGTGTGCCCATCAGGCAATGGAGCGCCGTGAATAGGCTGTCGGGTGCGGCGACGTCGTGTGCGTCGATGGTGTCGGGTTTTTCAGCTTCCACATAAGGACGTTGGTATTCCGGCGCTGAGTCGGCCAACGTCGCAACAGGGATGTCGGCTTTGACGTCGCCTTGGTGCGTGACGATCATGCGGCCTGTGTCGGTGGTCTGGCCGATGACGGCAAAATCCAGTCCCCATTTGATGAAGATGTCTTTGGCGGTTTTTTCGGATGCAGCGTCGGGCTTCAGGATCATCAACATGCGTTCCTGGCTTTCCGACAGCAGCATTTCGTAAGCCGTCATGCCGGTCTCGCGTTGTGGAACGTCGTCGAGGTTGAGCGTGATGCCAACGCCGCCTTTGTCGGCCATTTCAGCGGTGGAAGATGTGAGGCCGGCAGCGCCCATGTCCTGTATGGCGATGATGACGTCTTGTCCCATCAGTTCAAGGCAGGCTTCGATGAGAAGCTTTTCGGTGAACGGGTCGCCAACTTGAACGGTTGGGCGTTTTTCATCGCTGTCGTCGTCGAATTCGGCAGACGCCATGGTGGCGCCGTGGATGCCGTCGCGACCGGTTTTCGAGCCAACGTAGACGACGGGCAGGCCGACGCCTTTGGC
>JAJFHI010000010.1 GCA_021775715.1 Hyphomicrobiaceae bacterium
GATGCCGGAGTATAATGTTGTCGTGTGTATGGCTGGTTGCGCCAGCAAAGACGGAAAGCCGCATGTCGTCTCAGCCGAACGACGCGTCGTCGAGACCCGAGTAACAGTCGCCGAGTTTGTCGAGACGAAGTCCTCAAATGAGGTGGCGGCGAAAGTCGATGTCATTAATCCGGCTTCCGCGACAGTTGACGAAGAGGCGGCCGAGACTGGGACGCGCAAAGTGATCGCTGTCGCAGTTAAAAAAACGATTGAGCGCAAAGAATCCAAAATGGCGTGTGTTGGCGGGTGTGGTTATGCCGCGCGCGCTCCAGCCCGCTTGCAGGCCATTGCAATGGCGCGCCAAGTCATCGAAGCACATCACGTGCAGACGGTTGCCAAGGTTGAGGCGCGTCGTCTGCCGCTTGCTGTCCGGTCGGCACGAGCTGCGGCCACAGACCAGGTATTGAAAAAATATATCGCCGACAAAAAGCGTGAGCGTTTGGCACGTCTGGCGAAGAAGCGCCGCTCAATGGGATCAAACCGCCGCGTGCGCCGGGCCGGGTATCAGCGCATGGCCGCATGGCGCCGCACCCGCTCCAAGATGCCCAAGATCCGCTTCCGCCGCGTCTATCGCGTGAATTAAAACAACTTCCGTTTCAGCTCTTCGTATGTCGAGATCTTGTGGACGAGGCCGCCGCGGATAAAGTAGAGCCATTCGAGTTTATCGCTTTCGGCGAGATCTTGTGGCGTGACTGATTCCAACTCATAGAGGTTTTGTTCACGGAAAATAGCGGCTGTTGATTGAGCGGTCTCGGCGTCGAAGTAGCTCCAGTCGGTAGCGTCCGGCAAACGGGTGGCCGCTTCTTTGTGAAACACAACTTGCTTCAATGACGATGGTGGCAGTTGGCCGGACTTGATGTACTCCAACACGGCTTCGACAAATCCGAGCTGTACGAGGCCGGAGCAGATGAATTCGTTCGGTGGCGTCCATGCATTCTCACGGAAGTTTTCGACCGCGCGTTCCTTGCCTTGCACTTTGTTCTGCACGCCGAACCAGATATTGCGCAGGATGCGGCCGATGACCCAGTAATTATAACTGGATTTTATTTTGTCGAGCAGCACGCCGCGCACGCGTGATTTTTTGTTTTCATCGAACCAGCTTTGCTTGAACCGCTTGATCGCAACGAACGAGCTTTTGTCCGTCGCGTAGTCTTTGAGGTTCGTCAGGTCGACACCACCTGACGCCGCTTCAATCACAAATGTACCCGACACGCCTGTCTCAAACGTTGGGCCGGTGAAGACCATGGCGGCGTGTGAGAACGGTGAGTTGGTCGCCCAGCGAATTAGGTATGATGTGAAGTCACCATCGCGCCGGGTGAGCACAACGTCGGCGCGCTCAAGGTAATTGCCAGCAAGAAACTCGTCGACGGGTTTGGGCCAGACATCACGGCGGGGGTTAACTGTTGCGGCGGCGTCGCCTTGTGCAGTGGTTTGGACCGCGGCCTCGTTCGTGGTGCGGGTTGCACGGCCGTCGCCCAGCGAAAACACGGCCGCGACGATGATGAAAACCAATAAGATAAGCCCAATAATATGAAGCCGCATGCTGTACCCCAGGGTTGGCGCATCAGAATTAACTGTGAAAGTAGTCTTATGTTATCTGAGTTTGTAGCCCATGCGGCCACCCGCATGCTGTGTATTGTCAACCTGTGTGAAATGGGGCGCAGTGTGCCCAGACCCCGTAAACATTGAAGTTTTCAGCGGAAATTTAGCCAAACGGCGCCGCAGCAATTTCCAGCCCTCAGCGCGGGATTATTTCTGAAGTAAATCCGATTGGGCCCTATTGTGTATGATAATATTGACGGGATAGCGCAATAATGCTGCGGTAGCGAACAAAGTAACACCTTCGCCTTAATTGAACGGGTGTCGAAAAAGGACCGGGACTGCACATGCAATATCACGCTTATGAGCTGGCACATGCAATGATTTCCCCGATGCGGTTCGCCGTGAAGGGGCTCCGGATGGGGTTGCAATCGCCGTTCAACGTGTTTGGCATGACACCGGTGGGCCGCAACATGGCGGCTGGATGCGAGGTCTTTGAACGTATGACTAAGCGTTACGACAAGCCGGAATTTCGTTTGCCCGAAACGCGCATCAACAACATGGCGATCCCGATCGAGGAAGAGACGGTATTGAGCAAACCGTTTTGCGACCTCCTGCACTTTAAGCGTGACACGACCAGCGTCGGCCCACGCCATGATCCGAAAGTACTGATTGTCGCGCCGATGTCAGGCCACTACGCAACGCTGTTGCGTGGCACCGTTGAGGCGATGCTGCCAGACCACGACACCTACATCACCGACTGGGCCGACGCGCGCGATGTGCCGCTTGCCGAAGGTGAGTTTTCACTCAACACATTCATTGATTACGTTATCGAGTTCGTTCAACTCCTTGGGCCCAACGTACATGTGATTGCTGTTTGTCAGCCGGCTGTGCCAGTATTAGCGGCAACAGCGGTGATGGCGGCCGACGACCTTCCGAACCAACCCGCATCGCTGACGTTGATGGGCGGGCCGATCGATACGCGCCGTAATCCGACCGTCGTAAACAATCTCGCCGAAGATCGCCCGATTGAATGGTTCGAAAATAATGTGATTTCAACGGTGCCGTTTCCAAACGCAGGCATGATGCGCCGCGTTTACCCGGGCTTCGTCCAGCTCACGGGCTTCATGACAATGAACCTAGATCGACACCGCGAGGCGCATGTCGACCTGTTCAGTAACCTTGTCAAAGGCGATTGTGATTCCGTTGAACAACATAAAAAGTTTTACGACGAGTATCTCGCGGTGATGGACCTGTCCGCGGAGTTCTATTTGCAGACCGTTGAAGAGGCCTTTAAAAACCATACGCTTCCAGATGGACGCATGCGCCATGATAATAAGCCGGTGAACTGCGCGAAAATCTCGAAGACTGCGTTGATGACGATCGAAGGCGAGCATGACGACGTTTGTGGTCTTGGCCAAACGGAAGCAGCCCACGACCTGACGCCAAACATTCCCGACGACGAGCATTACCATTACGTGCAACCGGGTGTTGGCCACTACGGTATCTTCAATGGGCGACGGTGGCGCACGGAGATCCAGCCGCGTATCCGCGAGATGATCCGGACGGTTGAATTCAAGCGCCGAACGGGCAGCACATCGACCGATGAGACAGCATGGCCCGAGAAGTATCAGACCGTTTCAGCGGCAAACGCCAATATACCCAAAACTGACGCGGCTGAATAAGAAATGGCTACGGCCAGACCAAAGGTATCACCGCTGCCCAATGATGCGCGTGGCGAGGCTGCGGCCGAGGCACCTCCGGTATTCGACAATGCGTTTCGCGATGAGCTGGCAACGCTGATTGCATGGCGTCGCGATGTCCGTCGTTTTTGCACCGATCCTGTTCCGCAAGCAATCCTGGATGATGTGTTGGCCCAGGCCGACATGGCACCGTCCGTCGGAAACTCGCAGCCATGGCGCTGGGTTAGTGTTGACAGCGCGGAACGCCGCGCTTTTATCACCGAGAGTTTTAAGCGCGAGAACAATCTCGCGGCGGAAGCTTACGACCCGGCTACGCGCGATCACTATCTGCAATTGAAGCTGGCAGGCTTAAAAAATGCGCCGGTGCATTACGCTGTGTTCTGCGATCATGACACGGAGCAGGGCCGCGAACTTGGCCGCAAGACCATGCCAGAGATGCTCGACTATTCAGCGGTGCTCTCTGTGCACACGTTTTGGCTCGCGGCACGAGCACGAGGCGTTGGTGTTGGCTGGGTCTCGATCCTCGATCCAAAGGCTGTTTCGCGTGCGCTGGAGGTGCCCGAAGCGTGGCGCTTGGTGGCCTATCTTTGTGTCGGCTGGCCGGAGGCGGAGCATATTGATCCCGAGCTTGAGCGCGCCAAATGGCAGGCCCGGACGCCCATGAAGATCTACCAACGCTAATTCATTCAAAAACTTGCCTTTCCGTGTGCCTAAATCACATCGCGGACTTGCCGAAAGTTGGTAATATCGGGATAAGTGGAAAGCGCCTTGATATCACGACACTAGGACCGAATTGATATGACGAAGATACCGGACTTTACGCAGGTCTCACTTGACACAGACGTGGCTGCTGCCCGCGCTGCGCCCTCTAGTGAAGCAACCTGGGAAACGCCGGAAGGTATCGCTGTCAAACCGGCCTACACATCTGCCGACACAACCAATCTTGATTTCCTCGACGGCTATCCGGGTATTGCACCCTATGTGCGCGGGCCTTACCCGGCGATGTACGTGACGCAACCTTGGACTGTGCGCCAATACGCTGGCTTCTCGACCGCTGAAGATTCCAATGCTTTCTACCGCCGCAATATCGCTGCTGGCCAAAAGGGCTTGTCGGTTGCCTTCGACCTTGCCACACACCGCGGCTACGACAGCGACCACGAACGCGTCAAAGGTGATGTCGGCATGGCCGGTGTTGCGATCGATTCCATCTACGACATGCGCACGTTGTTCTCCGGTATTCCACTGGAGCAAATGACCGTGTCGATGACCATGAATGGTGCCGTGCTGCCGATCCTGGCGTTGTTCATTGTCGCCGGTGAAGAGCAGGGCGTTGGTCCGGAGAAACTCGCTGGTACGATCCAGAACGACATTCTCAAAGAATTTATGGTGCGCAACACCTACATCTATCCGCCAGAACCTTCTATGCGCATCATCTCTGACATCTTCGGCTACACATCGAAGAGTATGCCAAAGTTCAATTCGATCTCGATTTCCGGCTATCACATGCAGGAAGCCGG
>JAJFHI010000091.1 GCA_021775715.1 Hyphomicrobiaceae bacterium
GGCATCTTGCAGCGACATAGGGATCACCAAGGCAATAGCCCGTGGGAGATGTGTCATGGCCAGATGCTGTTGCAATCGAGGTGACGGTGATATCGCGGATCCGAATGATCACACCATCCCCGGGCATCGCACCATCAAGATGGACCGGCTGCGTAACTTCATGCGCACCACGAAGCCGCGGGGTGATCATCGGACCCCAACAGCCAGGTGCCGTATTGGCGATTATGGTGCCGCCATTCTCAACTGGGCCAAGCATGGGCTCGGCAGGATCCAATATGCCGTTGGTAAATCCCTGAACGACTAGACTCCGCTTTTTTTCATCTGGATTGATTGAACCATCTGGCATGTCCGCCTCCACCAATTGTTGAGAGTTTGATCTTGAGCCTATACCCCGCAACAATCAATGTCTCGGCCCCTAAAACTGTGCCGTCGCGTTGCAACATCGGCGTGCCGAGACCGCATCCGCTTTCGCGATTGAGCATTGATCACGTCATCGGCTCATTCTGCACCTGCCTGCGACCGGAAATGGCCCTCAGCGCCAAGGAGAACGAAAACGGTCTCGGAGGTAAAGCCGACGACGACCATGCAGGCGGCTGACCCGGGAGAATTGTGCGCTGCAAAGGCGAGACAACCCGCATGCGACTCCATCTGCCACATGGGTGTTGCGCAGGAGCACAGAGTCCGTAAGGGGTCAAAAGTGAGCATCGCTGAACTTTGGTAGTTTTCCGCTTTAGGGCAGAAGCAGACTTGCTTTTTCTCAGTCCTGCTCCAGAGCATATGTCCGCTAACTCTGCGAAGCGGCAGACGCACACCCGCAGCTGCTATACAAAAGCAGACATTTTCAAACATGCAGCGTGAAGGGTTCAAAGCCCCCTGCGTCGGGTCTGCTATTGAACGAATAACGGACTAAGAGGGACGATACTGAAAGACTGCACATAACCCGGAGTGGACTAACACAATCCAATAAGACTTCAAGCTAGCGCCGAACCAGTCGGTCTCATTGGCCATGACGGTGAACAGTCCGACTTTGATAAAGTCGGTAGGGTGTAGAGACTAACACACATGACCTGTTTCAGGCTTCGAAGACTGCCGCTTCCTACGCTACAAATCTACGCTCTCTAAACAATGCAGTCATCGCAGAATTCGCAATGCAGAAAAGGACTGTCGTCTCGACATCACTTGAACTTGCGTGAGCGGAACAGAAAAGCAGTTCCAGCAACTAGCGAGCAGATGAGAATAACTTTTACGCCGGGAGCCATCGCAGTCAGGACCCGCATACGGTCGAAGGCTCTATCTGGATGAAGCGCAGCTGTGACGTCATAGTGTGCCAGCCCCCAAAGCTTCAAATTCAACACCCAAAATACAGGAACTAGTGCGATCAGGCCCGCATAACGTAACGCCATGCGTTTTGAGCTACGGTTCCTGAGAAGCGCGACAATCCAAACAATGAGCACGATAATTGCCCAGACAAAAGAATAGCCAACTATCACATTGCCAAAATTATCGGTGGGTGCTGCCTGAGCGAGGAGTCGATAGGTCAATGCACCATAAAGAAGGCTCCCCGCCAACGGAACTGACCAGGGAAGGCTCTTTCGGATCTTACTCCACATTCTAATTCACTCGCATTGGAGAGACTTGAAAAACGGAATCGCGCTGACCGCGACGGACACAAGTATTGGTTGTGTATTCGGTTGGCACAAGCGAAATTCTGCTGACATGGTTATTTGGCACCGCTCGGATGTCTCATTGATGTTGTGGCGCCATCCGTCTCCCGTGGGTCCAAGAGTGAAGACCCACGACTTTCCGCTTTCGATGATATCGCACCCGAACTCTAGCGTTAGTCGTGGCGGCTGGACGTGACTCGTGCTTTGACAGCTCATCACGCGAAGCGGCCGGCCGTACCGGCAGCTGCTATACAAAAGCGGACATCAAGGTTGATCGAAACTAACGCCGTGTTGACCTGAAGTTGGGCGTCCGCTGTTGGGGGAGAGGCGGTTGAGCTTCGATCTAAAGAAACTTCTGAAACTGACCCAAATCGGACGCTCGGCTAGCGGGGACGCCTCATTCTGGTCGCGAAGTGTCGGCGATGTGCGGTGAATTTCGACACTAGTTGCGGCCACCTTCTTCTGAGTGTAACCAAATGACAATCTAGCTCTAGAAACCACAAAGAAATCACCGTTGGCCGCCAGTTATTCGAGGGGCTCGCGATACCGTGCCAATGCTGCGCGATCATTAATAATAATCGAGCCTCTTGTCGTGGTGATCCAACCGGACCGCTCCCAGGCCCCAAGTTTACGAGTAACGACTTCGCGAACACTACCAAGATCATCGGCGAGCCGTTGGTGTGTCTTGTTGACAACTCCATCCGGGCCGACGTCTGCTAGTAGCCGGGCAGTCAATCTTTGATCAATGCTCTTGAATGCGACATCTTCAATCAGCGAGAACATGCTCCCGAGGAGCCGGGTGTAATCATTTAATACAAACTCGCGAAATACCCACGAAACATCCATGAGATGGCGAAAGCCATTGGATGGAATAGCAGCCAAGCGCACATCAGATTCGGCAACACTTTCTGCAGGGAATGTTCCACCTGACAGCAGACACTGAGTTGTCAGAATACACGTGTCGCCGGAAGTAACCCGGTAAACTAGAACTTCTCGTCCCTCAGTTGACCTCCGATAAACCCGTGTTTGACCGTCGATGCACATGAGATAATGAGGACATTCCCAACCCTGCAAGTATGCGATATCGCCATTGCGCAATTCCGAAAACTGAACAATCTCTTTGGCATATTTCAGGTGATCTGCGGTCATAGCACTTAGGCCGGGAAATAAGTCGAGCCATCGATCGGAGTGCAGGACATTTTGCATTTGTAAGGTCAACTCTTCTTGGACGAATAAGTATGAATTCTCGCATCCGCACAATTTTCGTTCGCTGGTCGGTTGCTTCCCAGATCTTCGACGTCAAGTGACTAAGTTACATACCAAAAGCCGCCGTGTCACCTATATCTGAAGGGGCTCAAAGGTAGTATCTGCGGTTGCCATCATCTTTGGTGTTGTGCGGCGCCACGCACGAGATATCGATCCGGCTCATCTATTTTTCGGCGCACAAGAGCACACGAACAAAGCCAAAAATTGGGAAGAAGGAATTCACGGTGTCGGTCGTAGTACGGCATCACCCAACTGCTTCAACGGCACCGATCTAGTGATGCGTGTTATTGACAATCATTGCGAGAACTACCGTCTTAAATTCTGCGCGCAGAGAAGAAATTTGGCAGAAAACGGTTTCTTGTTGGCCAAGGTGGTATCGCTGCCACGACGAGATAACAGAATGACCAAAAATCGTATCTTCGGTGCCTTTGGTGTAATGGAGAAACTTGATGCGAACACAACTTCTTGTTGTTGCCCTCGCTGCTGCCGGAGCTTTTCAGTTCACCCCGGCAGGAGGAGCAGAAGCCGCCGATTTCATCGACGGGTCTTACACGAAAACGATTTTTGGCTGTGAATTGGCAGCGTTGCTTCGTGGCAGTACAATTGAAACCCCTAAGACAGTGCCTGATATGTTGGATGCAAAAGGCTTCAAAGGTTGGGGACGTCGCTGTGAATTTACAAAAATTACAGTAGATAAGCCCGACAAAGTTTGGACTGCGTCGATGCAGTGCGTTGAAGGTGAAAAGTGCGTTCCGAAAATATTCACATTTTCCAGAGACAGCGTCAAAGACACTTATGAGGTTTCGTCCCCTGACCAAGACGGCACGACAACATACTTTTCATGCAAAGTAGATTAAGAAAACCCGACCAGAGACGAGTGGGTAAGGTGATCCGTTGAAAATTGTTTGGGGGAACTGACCTGCCCTCTAAAACCGAGCCACAAATTTTGTAAAACTCTAAAAGAAAATGGCACATGGTTTTGGGGTTGGACAGAGCCAATCTTTATCGAATGCAACCCAAAAATGGCGGCGGCTCACATGACCAGTATTGGCCCTTTGCATAGGATGTCGAATGACCACTTTCGAAGAATTTGCAGACGTGGTTCTTGCTGTGGAAATGGTGCATATACTGCACTATCCATATGTCCGCTAACTCGGCAAAGCGGCAAGCCCGCACCAGCAGCTGCTATACAGCAGCGGACATTGTCGAACATGTAGCTTGAGGGATTCACAGCCCACAAGGTCACGTCGGCTATTGAACTAATATCGGACTAAGAGGGACAACGAATGATTGCACATGACCCTGAGCGGATACTCAGCGCTTTGCATCAGCACTCTAGCCACGGCTAAACTTCAGCATCTCGGCACCAACAAAATTCACCGGCGCATCCGATACCATGGTGCACACGTAACCCGACTGCGCACCGATCCCATCCGATGCCTGGTCCGCGTGATGCAGATGCTGAACTTCTAGGACTGTGTATGGGCGCCGATAGACCCATGTCCTGTTTTCGACTGCGGTTAAATCGCTCGACGGCGGTTGCTCGTCGGTGAAGGCAAAGAAATAGAGCGTGAAGCCGTGAGGTTTGACGGGTTGAATAGAAAGGGGTGTCATACCCCAGGCCGCGCAGGCCTCCTCGATGGGCGCAATATCTGCGGCCCGGAGCGTCAATAGATTGAGATGCGCGCCACCGCCGAGGCGCGACGGGTGCGGCGCCTCGGCCTGCCGCTCACCTTGGAACGCATGCTCGATAAGTTCGATCGTGAAACCTTCAGGATCCTGGAAGTGTGCCAGATAGCCGACGTCGCGGAACTGTCTGGGCGCTCCAACTGAAACCCCCTTGTCCGTCAACTGCTGGCACGCCAACTCGATGTTCGGAACGGCCAGTGCGATCTTCCAGTAGAGGTCGTTGCGCTTTGGTTTGTACGGCTCCGTGCCGGGCAGAAACCGAATGGCGGCTTCAAGCCCACCATAACCGACACAAGCATTGTCCAATGCCTGCATGCCGAGGACATTGCGGTAGAACGCCAACTGCTCTTTCGGGTTCTGGCAGCGCAGTTGAACGGTCTCGATCTTTGGCATTGGCCGTCCTCAAATTGCTTCGAGCGGTTGCTGAAAATGACTTACTTCGCGCTTTCGAAGTGGTCCTTGCGGAGCAGCGCGCGGCCGTCCGGTTGCACGACCCAAAACTCGTTTGTGATCACGCCATTCGCTTTGTTCATCCGCCAAGACGCACTGATGCAAGCGGAGGTGTCGTCCAGGACTTTGGTCGTCGTGTTGATGTAGACAACGTCATCAAAGCCTTTGGCAACAATATCCTTCCAGAATGCGAGAATGGCCGTGCGTCGTCTACCCCTGCAAACGGCTGCTAAGGCCCTTGAGTTGGTGTAAACGTTCTTCGATCGTTCTTCGCCCTTCGCGTAGGATGTCCAGTGATCGTTTTCGAAGGATCTGCAGACGTGGCTCTTGCGGTGGGAATGGTGTCCAGCCTGCATCGCCCCGATGTCCGCTTTTGTATAGCAGCTGCCGGTGTACGCCTGCCGCTTTGCAGAGATAGCGGACATCGGGAAGAGTAGCGGTTCCTTGTCGACAATGTTCGCTGCTGGTGGAAGCTGCCGCTAGTCCGTCGCACGGAAGTGACGCGGCATGTGCAGACATTGTCCTCACGGCAAACCCAACGTCAAGAATTAAGGACCAACTCCCTTAGGACGACAGCATTATTTTGGTCATGACTTCGGGCCGCATAGAGGAGTGTAAGAGTGTCGCTGGACGATATCTCGCGTAGCTGTTCCAGTTGTTGTGTCTGTTGCGGCAACTGCAATTCAACCCGGTATCGGGCAACAAATTCATCCCATCTATCAGGTCGATGGCCGAACCACTTTCTCAGCTCATGGCTTGGCGACACCTCTTTCAACCAATCATCGAGATTTGCATCTGCACGCGTGATACCGCGTGGCCACAAACGGTCTACGAGCACACGGTAGCCGTCTATTGCCATTGCTGGAGAATAGATCCGTTTGATTTTGATCATCCAAATTAGCAGTCATCCAAAAAAGAAGTTTCGTCACGGGCGGGCACTCAATTGAGCCCGCCCGTCATTTATCCTAAAGGTCTTTAGCTGCGACAGTACGGATTTTTTTCCAGTTCACGCCAGCTTTCGAGATCGTCCCGATTTTGTCCTTTTGAAACATGCGGAAGATTTCTTCGTTCAGGAAGAGGTAGAGCTTATTGTCAACGACGGCAGCGAACTTGGGATTACCATCGAACTTTTTCCCGACCGATACTCCGAATGTGCAGTAGCCACCATTCTGGGGGAGATAACTTGCTGGATTGGCCTGAAATTTCTTCATCGTTTCCAACGACGAGAAATAATATGCGACCCCGTCATGAGCCGCCGTGTGCTTAGCAACACCACCGATACGGTTGCCAATATCAAGGAATGTAACTGGATCAACACCGTGCAATCCCAAAGGCTTTCCCACAGCCGTAAGTCCATTGGACGTGTTATATTCTTCTGAGGCAAATGCAGTAGAAGATAGTGCCATGAAACCAAAGGCGGCAATCACTGTAAGGGGCAAATTCTGCTTCATCGTGTACTCCGATTTGTTCTGTTTGAATTTCAAAAATGCTGTCGAAGTTTGCTTGTCGACAGGTCGCAATGTGCGTCCATGTTTCCGTTCGATCTATGCGCAAAAGTCCGGACCAATTGATCAATCATCCGCATTTATCTCCTGCGTTCGTGGGCAAACGGTCGCAAGGGGCCGGGGTTTCAGCTTGTGGAACCATTGAGCGGAATGCCAAACATGGCAGAAACAACGCGCATATAAGTAAGGCCTGGAAGTTTTGTTTTCTCAGGCCTTCAATTCTTATGAGTTTGCGAATGCGGGCTGCGAAGTTTCTGTGCCTGGCTTATGCAAACTGACAACAAGAAGAACAGCGGCACCGTTTGCCCAATAGTACCAAGCGTCAATTCCTGTAAAGCCGAGCAGGCTTGGCGCAATCAGGAATGTGACACCAACGATTAGGTCGACGGCCAAGTGCAACGAGTAAGGCAAAACCCGAAACACGCCGAGTTCGTGGTCCGTCAAGAGGGTCAAAACAAATGCGGAAATGCCAGTCACAACAGCAAGCCAGAATGCGAGTGGATTGGAACTACCAAGCGACAACAGGAACGGCAAAATCACAAGGCTCAAGGCCACTGGGTAATCGAGGAATGCGTGCACTTTCTGGGAGACAAATCTGGGGTCCATACTATTGGTTCCTTTTTTAAGAGTACGAGAAAATTGGGGGACGAGTGTTCACCAGGAAGCCAACAACGTGCGTTCATCAGACCGTTCGGTCTATGCCCGAAAATCCGGTATTATTGATCGATCGTCCGGCCTCCTTGTCGTTTCTGTATGAAGTGTGGCATTCAAGGTTATGAGGTTTCACATAGGAGCTAGCCATGGCGCGCGACGCACTAAGCCAAATTTTGGATGCACTCAAACTGCGGGGTTCTGTGTATTTCCACACACATTTCAACTCCCCATGGGGTGTGCGCGTTCCATCATTCGGAAATGTGGCCCGGTTC
>JAJFHI010000092.1 GCA_021775715.1 Hyphomicrobiaceae bacterium
GGGAAGGTGCCTTTTTCCGATGCAAGTTCGATGCTGGCCTCATATGCAGCATTCTGGATGGCTGCCATCCATCGTTCTGCCGTGCGACGACCGTCCAGACTGTCATAACGTCGCCCGGTCATGATCAATGCGTCTGCAAGCCCCGTGATGCCGAGGCCAATGCGGCGTTTTGTTTTGGCTTCGCGCTTCTGCTTTTTCAACGGGTAGGACGAAACGTCGATGATGTTATCGAGAAATCGAACGGCGGTTCGCGTGCGCTCTTCAAGCGCTGCGATGGCGATGTCACCGTTAGTCTCAAACGGTTTTGTCACCAGCCTTGTCAGGTTGATCGAGCCGAGAAGGCACGCGCCGTAGCTCGGCAGTGGCTGCTCACCACAGGGATTGGTGGCGAAAATTTCCTCGCAGTAGTCCAGGTTGTTGGCGCGGTTGATACGGTCAATAAAGATCACGCCCGGCTCGGCATACTCGTAGGTCGCGCGCATGATGCTTTCCCACAACGCGCGGGCTTCCACAGTCAGATAGACCGTACCGTCAAAGGTTAGGTCCCAGGTGGTGTTGCCATCGACGGCCGCCATAAAGGCGTCGCTGACCAGAACGGACAGATTGAAATTACGAAGCCGACCGGGGTCCTGTTTTGCTGTGATAAAGTCCTCAATGTCGGGATGATCCACACGCATCGTCGCCATCATGGCTCCGCGCCTGGCACCAGCCGACATGATCGTGCGGCACATCGCATCCCACACGTCCATGAAGCTGACCGGACCTGATGCATCTGCGCCGATGCTTTTGACGAGAGCACCGCGTGGGCGCAGCGTTGAAAAATCATGACCGATGCCACCACCGGCCTGCATCGTGAGCGCTGCCTGTTTGACGGCGTCGAAGATGCCGGAAAGGTCATCCGGAATGCGCCCCATCACGAAGCAATTAAACAGCGTGACTTTGCGATTGGCACCCGCCCCAGCGATTATGCGTCCGGCAGGCAGGAAGCCGAAATCGGAAATGGCGGAATGAAACTTTTCTGCCCAGGCCTCGGTAGTCTTTTTCGCCCCGCGTTTGCCCTTGCCATCCTTTTCGGCACTCGCCGCAGCATTTGCAACACGCCAGAAAGTGTCATCAAGCGTCTGATCGATAGGCATGCCATCGGCAGCCTTCAGTCGATACTTCAGGTCCCAAATTTCTTCGGCAATGTCAGCGCTGAATTGGGGCTGGCGGGGCATTGGAAGTCCTACACATCGGTTATGGGAGAAAGGCTCTAAGACCCTGTAAATATAGCCCATCAATCAAAAAGGTCAAGAAATGTTCTTTAAATGTTCTTATTTTGTTTATGTTAAGTTTTTTAGGTCTCCGACTTAGCTGGTGAAACTTGGGCGGTGCGTTCAACCAACTCTATGGCAGACGGCGGCGGCGCATCGCCGGCCGCAGCTTCGGCAATCAGGCGGTCGGTCGCGGTTTCGATTGTTTGCTGCAGCGTCGCGCGGAACGTTTTGCGGTCAAGGCCTGGTTTGATGGCCGGCAAGATCTCGACGATGATTGTCCCCGGATAGCGCGTCAGCTTGCGCCGTGGCCAATAGAGCCCGGAGTTGAGTGCGATAGGCACGCATGCAACGCCCATTCCCTCATAAAGCGCGACAACACCTGATTTATAGTCAGGTGGGCTGCCCGGCGCTTTCCGGGTGCCCTCGGGGAAAATCACCACTTCTCGATTGTCGGCGACGCGGTCCTTGGCGTCCTGCACCAATTTCCGCAAGGCTGCAGGGCCGCGCGAACGCTGCACGAAGACATGTTCAAACTTGTAAGAGAACCAGCCATAAAACGGGATCAGGCCAAGTTCGGCCTTCATGACCATTGCAGGATCGTGAAACAACGGGATCAGAGCGAACGTGTCCCACGCTGATTGATGTTTTGAGACGACGAGCGCGCCTCGCTCAGGCAAGTTTTCGCGCCCACGGACTTCAACCTTGGTTCCGCAGATAAGCTTCAGCCACCACAACGATGCGATGGCGTGCGCTTTGAGCCCCATCATGGCCCATCGCCTCGGACCCAGCAGAAGCGGTGACCCTAAGATAAGGAATACAGCCGAATTCAGATAGAAGGCGACCGCGAATAGTATTGAGCGGATCATTGGTGCGTATCCGCTTATTGTTTGTTGACGGGCTTGCCGGCTGACTTCACCAAATCAATGTCGATGACCGTTGTGGCATTCAAAGTTTCTTGAGGTTGCCACGACGGCAGATAGCGCGTTGCGGCCAGACGAGCGGCGGCCGGGAGATACTTTAAGTATTCCGACAAGATGACACGTGCCGCGAGCGGGTTCAGCCACCAAACGGTCGACCTAAATTGTGCTGGCATCACAGGATAGGCGATCAGCTCGGTATCGGGCATGCGGCGGGTGAGTTCTACGAGACTGCGCGGCATGTGATAGCTGGATGTCACGATAATCAAGCTCCGGAAATTTTTGTCGCGGGCCCACCGGGAGGTTTCCTCGGCGTTGCCGAGTGTGTTGAGTGCTTCGTAACCGAGGTCAACACAACAGCCGAATTTACCGGCTTCAAGTCCAAGGATAGAGAACAAAGCTTTTTTTGTTGTCCTGGGGTTCACACCGGAAATCAACAAGCGTTTGCCACGGTTCTGTTTCAGAAGGCGGCTGCCGGCAGACAAGCGAAGTTCACCACCTGTGAGCACGACAATGCCGTCCGCGGAGGTCGTCGGGTCTGCGACCTGCGGCTCACGCATGACGGTGGTGGCGAAGACAACGAAACCAAAAAACAGGCCCGCGCCGCCAAGACCGATCATGCCAACAAGCAATTTCGTAATTCGTTTCATATTTACGGTCGCAGCCAAGCCCTCTCGCTGCCCGAACTAAACTTCTGTTTCCGTTCACATGTCAAATGATACGCAATACGCTCTCAGTATTCGCGTCATGTCCAATAACAGCATAGTTAACCGGTAACCACTTCGCGTTGTTTTTCTTTGCCAATCTGAGGATTAGACTTGGCCGTATGCGCGGGGCTGGGGAAAAGTTTCAAAATGGAAAGAAACGGAGCGCCAGGCGCCTGTTTCGATATTCCCTGTACTCACCGGACATCAGTGTTGGCTGTTTAAAATTCTGTATACGCCGAACCGTGATGTCAGCATACACAAAGCTGCGATGGTCATCACGACGAAGCTTAGAAATACAAACCCCATGGCATCGAGTGTGCCGGTGCCAATGAAGCGGTTGAGTTCTGACATAGTGACGGTCCCACCGCCTAGCAACTGCATCACAAAAGGCATTACGATAAATACAGCCATTGCAAACAACGCACCGACCAGACCAGCACGAATGCCAAGGCGTAGAAAGTGCTTTTCAAACTCGCGGGCGATAAAGCGGTCCGTTGCGCCGACAAAGTGCAGGACTTCGACGATTTCGCGGTTGGCTGACATCGCACTGCGCGTTGCCGAGACAATGATGGC
>JAJFHI010000093.1 GCA_021775715.1 Hyphomicrobiaceae bacterium
GGCCAGAGAAAAAGGTTCTTTGCCAACTGCATTGTCATGGTGCTGGCACCCCGCGGGATGCCGTTACGCGAACGTGCGATGGCGGCTTCAATTTCCTTGAGATCGATACCGTAGTGATCGCAGAACCTCCAATCTTCGGAGACGACAACGGCACGAACCAAATTTGGCGATATGCGTTCCAACGGCTGCCACGTTTGCTTGACCGACGTCCCCATCACCGCTTTCTGGATCATAAGGCTCGACATTGGCGGATTGACGAAGCGGTAGAGCAAAATCACCACGGCCATCAATGCAAGCCAACCGGCGGCAACATATCCGGCAACACGCGCACCGGTTTTAGCCGACTGCCAGAGCCACTGAGCATTTGACGGCTTAGCGACCTCTTCAATATCAGCGGGTGTAGAAATCGTATGTGCCGGCGCAGATTTTGATTCCGGCAATGATACCTGCGCCGGCATGACGACTTCGGCAAACGGCGTCGGCACATAGTCTTGTAACGGAGTTGCCACGGTGTCCGTGGGGGGCTCCGGCGCAATAATCTCAGGCACAGGCGTCAGACTGGGCGGTGGAATTAGCGCCGGCTCTGAGAGGTGTTGGAGCGCGAGCGGCGCATGGTGGAATGCGGAATTTGGTTCAGGCGTCGGAGGTATATGTATCGGCCTTGGCAGGCTCGCGAAGATCGCCGCCGCCACATCAGACGGCGAGGTTTGCGCCATCTCGATTACCGGCTCGGTCACCGTAACCGGAGGGCTGGACGGCGCATATTGGCGCACGATCCGCCTTATGGCATCGTCCACAACGAGTTTGCCAACAACGTCGTCACTTTCGCCTGAGACCACCAACGCCGGTTCGCGGCGCGGTGTGCCATTGGTCGGCGCGTCGTTTGGAACGGCATCGTCGGCCATAACTAACTTCGATCCTACATGATGATCTCTCGATATGCCGATGGTATACCCGCCCATCATCCCACAAGGCGAGTCCGCGACCGGCTGCCGCAGTGCTCAGTGAAGAAAGAGAAGATCCATGACGTTTGCCGAAAAGCTTGCCGAAACAGCGGCAGTTGTCGAGCAGCGCTTGATTTCGACCTTAAACGCGGAAGATGCGGCAGGCGCGCCGGATCGTCTAATAGCTGCAATGCGTCATGGATTATTGACCGGCGGCAAACGCTTTCGCCCATTCTTAGTTGTTGAGACGACTGGACTTCTCGGCGGCACCGCTGAAGCGGCAATAGAAGTTGGCGCCGCATTGGAATGCATTCACGCCTACTCTCTTGTGCACGACGATTTACCAGTAATGGACAACGACGAACTCCGCCGTGGCGCACCGACCGTGTGGAAAGCTTTTGATGAGTGGACTGCCATTCTGGTCGGTGATGCCTTGCAGGCATTGGCATTTAAATTGATCGCGAGCCCGGAATGCCACAACGATCCAGCGACGCGGGCGGATCTTACGGTGGCTCTCGCGAAAGCGAGCGGTGCTGCTGGCATGGTCGGTGGGCAGGCGCTCGACCTTGCCGCCGAACGCGGTGCGCCTGAGGCGATACCGACGCGCCCCGACATCGAACGCCTGCAGGCCATGAAGACTGGACGCCTGATAACATTTGCCTGTGAGGCTGGCGCCATCATTGCCAACGCGGCACCACAACACCGTCAGGCTATGAAAACCTATGGCGATCACCTCGGTCTTGCATTTCAAATTGCCGATGATCTTTTGGATGCCGAGGGAGATGCAGAAGTTGTCGGCAAAGCGGTCGCCAAAGATGAAGGTCGCGGCAAGGCGACGCTAACCGGCATCCTCGGCGTTGCCCAAGCGCGGTTAGAACTCACCCGTGTCGAGCAGACAGCAATCGCAGCCCTTGATGGATTTGGACCGCAGGCGGACATCCTGAGAGATGCCGCGCGCTTTGTCAGTCATCGAAAGAGCTAAAACGCTACTCAAACCGAACTAACGCACATCACCCATCAGGCTTTTGACCCATGGACTGACAGCAAACATTAGTAAGGTCGCAATGGCGACAAGTCCCGCTTGGATGAGGAAGAAACTCGTCAAGCCTGCGGGATCGCTTGCATCGAAGTTGCTGCTCAGAATTCCTGCGAGCTTATTGCCCCACGATGCCGAAAGGAACCAAACACCCAGCGCAAATGCGACGAACTTAACTGGCGCGAGTTTGGTAATCGTGCTGAGCCCCACGGGGCTGAGAAAAAGCTCACCTGCGGTCTGCAGAAAGAACAATCCCACCAGCCAAAGCGGACTGACTTTACCTTCGACAGCCAATTGTGCGGCGGGCACCATTAACAAAAATGACAAACACAAAAGCAGCAGACCAAATGCAAACTTCACGGGGCTCGACGGTTGCCTCGGCCCAAGCCGGGTCCACGTGTAGGCAAAAATCGGCGCCAATAAAATGACGAACAGCGGATTGAGCGACTGATACCAAGACGATGGGATTTCCCAGCCACCGATATTGTTATCAGTCAAACGGTCCGCAAACAGCGACATTGCAGTACCCATCTGTTCGAAGATGGCCCAGAAGATCATTGCCGCGATGAACAGCACTAGGATGGCAGCGATCCGTTTGCCATCGACACCGCCGTGCAGCGCAAACCAAACAATGCCCGCCAAGGGTGCCAGAATAAAGAGCGCGCGGACCCATTCGAAACCTGGCGTGTCCGACAACAGGATCACACCCATCAGTACAAACGAACCGAGCACCAGTGCCAATGCCTGGAGCATCGTGTTGCGTGAATTTTTGGCCGGTTCTGGCGGCAGACCGATACCGGCCAGTTGCGTGTTCATTCGCAACCAGAACAGCAACAACCCAATCAACATACCGACACCTGCGGCACCAAAGCCCCAATGCCAACTGTGGGCCGGATCAAGTCCGACGCTCGCGAGAAAGTCTTTGAATACCTGACTTTGCGCCAGGAAGCCTGTCACCAAAGGCGAAAGAAACGCACCTAGGTTGATCCCAAGATAGAAGATTGAAAAGCCTGCATCGCGGCGGTCGTCGCCTTTGGCGTAGAGAGCGCCGACAAACGCACTGATACACGGCTTGAAGAGCCCGGTACCGATAACGATCAACGCGAGGCCGAGATAGAACGTGCCTTCAACGGGCATTGCCAGCGTGAAATGCCCGGCCGTTATGATCAGACCACCAAGAAACGTTGCGCGTCTAAGGCCGAGATAGTGGTCGGCTATAAACCCGCCGGCCAGTGGCAATAGGTAAACAGCCATCGTGTAGTTGCCATAGATACGCGTGGCCTCGCCCGTCTCAAAGCCAAGCCCTCCGACCGCCACGGGCGCGACCATGAACAGAGTTAGCAGCGCACGCATACCGTAATAAGAAAACCGCTCCCACAGCTCGACGAAAAATAATGTCGAAAGGCCGGACGGATGTCCGGCTAAACCGCAGGATGGGACGGAGGCAGTGATTGGGGCCGTATCGGCAGGAACAGTCATACGGACAATGTGCTGCGTGCGGGTAGAACGGGCAAGTGTTTTGTGGGCACTACCTCGGTACGTTCTACCGCGCCGGGTGGTCAAATCTGTTGGAAGCGCTCGTCACAAAAAATGCCCGACTCCAAAACGAGAGCCGGGCACCGTGTTTCGTTGGGTCAATCAACCACTCTAGAAATAGTCGCGGTTACGCCGATGTTTCCGGTGCCAACGCTTTTTCTTCCAGTGCTTGCGTTTCCAATGCCTGTGG
>JAJFHI010000094.1 GCA_021775715.1 Hyphomicrobiaceae bacterium
CTCGTCGACCGCGAGGCTGTCACCTGGGCCGGCGTTGACTTTCTTGACCTTACCGTCACGTTCCGCGCGCAGGAGGTTTTCCATCTTCATCGCTTCGACAACGGCCAATGGATCACCAGCGCTGACCTCCTGGCCCTCTTCTACATGCACGACCTTCACCAGCCCCGGCATTGGGCAAAGCAGGAACTTCGACATGTCGGCTGCAACTTTTTCCGGCATCAGCGCCTGAAGTTCTGCTTCACGCTCTGTGTAAACACAAACTGGAACCGCAACTCCACGGTAGGCCAGAACGTAGCCGTTCAGTTGCGGGCGAACTTCAACCGCGACCGACTTGCCACCAACCGTACCAAACCAAACCGGTTTACCTGGCCACCAATCTGAAACAACCTCGATCGCAACACCTTTGTCCTCTGGCAGCGTTACCGTTACCGGGCCGCCGAAGCTACCTTCTACAACAGCCGCCTGGTGAACATCTCCCAGCGCCACAACACGCTTCATAGAAAAGTTGACAGGCGTGCCGTCCATCTGGTCGGTAATTTCGCGTCGGCGCACATTGTTGAGGTGGTCAATTACAGTTGCCACACACGTCAGAACACGCAGAGCCGCACCCTCGGCTTTGATCGGAACAAAGCCATCTGGAAATTCCTCGGCAATGAAGCCGGTCGAAATGTTGCCGGACTTCCATCGATCATGCTGCATGATCGCAGCCAGGAACGGAATGTTGTGCTGGATACCGTCGATGTGGAACGCATCGAGCGCGTCTGCCTGCAGCTCAATGGCCTTTTCACGGGTCTTTGCGTGCGTTACCAGCTTGGCGATCATCGGATCATAGAACATCGAGATCTCACCACCTTCGGTGACGCCCGTGTCGTTACGCACAACGCCGCCTTCGACGTCACCCTCCGCGGGTGGCTGATAGCGCACAAGGCGGCCAATCGACGGCAGGAAGTTGCGATAAGGGTCTTCAGCGTAAATCCGGCTTTCAACGGCCCAGCCGTTAAGTTTGACGTCAGACTGCTTCATCGAGAGCTTTTCACCGGCGGCAACGCGGATCATCTGTTCGACGAGATCAACGCCAGTGATCAGTTCCGTGACCGGATGCTCCACCTGCAGGCGCGTGTTCATCTCGAGGAAGTAAAAGCTCTTGTCCTGGCCAGCGACGAATTCAACGGTACCGGCAGAATCGTAATTCACAGCAGCCGCCAGTGCGATGGCCTGTTCGCCCATTGCCTTCCGCGTCTTTTCATCAAGCAGCGGAGACGGTGCTTCCTCTATGACTTTCTGGTTGCGGCGCTGGATCGAGCACTCACGCTCGCCGAGGTAAATGATGTTGCCATGCTTATCGCCGAGCACCTGAATTTCGATATGGCGCGGATTCTCGATGAACTTCTCGATAAAGATGCGGTCATCCCCAAAGCTGGACTTTGCTTCCGAGCGCGCGAGACCGAAGCCTTCTTCTGCCTCCGCCTCGTTCCACGCGATACGCATGCCTTTACCGCCACCGCCGGCAGACGCCTTGATCATGACCGGGAAGCCGACCTGTTTGGCAATCTTCACTGCTTCCTTGGCGTCGGCAATTTCGCCGATGTGTCCCGGCACGGTTGTAACATTTGCGGCGGCTGCGGCTTTCTTGGATTCAATCTTGTCACCCATCGACGTGATGGCGCCAGGGTTTGGTCCGATCCAGACGATGCCGTTCTTCTCTAGGTCCATAGGGAACGTGTCGCGCTCGGACAAGAAGCCATAGCCCGGGTGTACGGCTTCAGCGCCGGTCTGCTTACACGCCTCGATGATCTTTTCTGCAATCAGATAGGATTCAGCTGCAGGCGGTGGACCGATGTGGACGGCTTCGTCAGCCATCTCGACATGCAGTGCGTCGCGGTCAGCATCAGAATAAACGGCGACGGTCGCGATACCCATGCGCTTGGCCGTCTTAATGACACGGCAGGCAATTTCCCCGCGGTTCGCGATCAGGATCTTTTTGAACATGAAACGGTGCACGTCCTGTAATGGAATTGGAAGAGCGGGCGGATGCCCGGCCCGAGTTCTATAGGGTGGCGGCGCCTCAGTAAACCAACGAAACCACACGCGCACGGGCGGGCTGTCGCTGCCTCCAGCGGAGATGGCTAATACATTGGCCCAGTCGGTCAAGAAAATTGGCCAATTAACCAGTTTTCGCCGTTGGTTCAACCGCTGTTCCCGCACCATCATTGTGCCCATCGTGGCGGGTGGCTATCCGCTGACGGACAAGGTCGACGGCGGCCCGCAATTCATAAAAACGGTCGGAATAGTGCAGCGGCATCGGAATCGCGCTTACGGCCTCGTCGATCTCATCCATATCATTGAGGTAGCCAGCCAGATCATCCTTCGTGTGGGTGTCCTGCAGTTCCTTCTCAATGCCCTTAAGTTGCGCATACCAATACATGATCCGGCTCTTCAGGCGCCACTCGTAGACAAACGGGACGATCTTCACCAGCGGTATGAGGATCGTGGCGATTGGAACGATCATGATGAACATGCGCTCCAGGAAAATCGCAAGCCAGAACGGCAAAAAACTTTGCAGCCATGGCTGGCCCCGGTTGTAGAAGCGCGCTGCATCTTCTGACATCGCGAATTCCGGATCGATGGATTCCGGATACTCGCCAATCCGGTGGAACATGCCGCCGTCGCTGTGGATTTCTTTTGCGGCCTCAACCAACAGACCGATGACCGCGGGGTGTAAGGTTGGCCGGGCCACGAGTGCTGCTTTCGGCGCCACCAATGTCACGTCATTGGACGGAACATTATTGACGAGATCAATCACGCCCGCCGGCAACGTGATCCGCACAAGATATGGAAATAGGCGAGTGTAGGCCTCGCCCTGAGCAAAGTTCATGAGCTTTGTGCGCGGGTCCGCCAGAAGTATCTTGATCAATGGTGTTTCTGGCGCGGTTGTCAGAAAGATTGCATCGACATTACCGGTAGACAGAGCATCAGCTGCCTTCTGACCGCTCAGTGGCAATAAAGAACTCGTCGCAGACGTGATGCCATTAGATTTCAGCAACGCCAGCGCAAGCTTCCGCGAGCCACTTCCCTCACCGCCAATGGCGATGCGTTTGCCCTTCAACGCCGCTAAGCGATCGATAAGTTCATCACCAGTATAGAACACCCACAATGGCTCTGGAAACATCCGGCCAAGTGACACCAAACCCTCGGCGGCCGCCTTGTCCGCAACGCCACCCTGCAACAAGGCAACATCGGCTTTGCCGCTGGGGTCATTCAATCGCGCGAGATTCTCCATCGAGCCGCTCGACGTCAATACCTCAACCGTGATGCCCGCTTTATCCAGCCGCTCGGCATATTGTCGCCCGAACGCGAAGTAAGCACCTTCCTTCGAACCGGTTAAGATTGTGATGGTCTGTGGCGGCGCGGGTTCGACAAACTGAAAGGCAAACCAGAAAGCAAACACCGTCAGCAATAACGCGGGACCTGCAATAAGCAGCATCTCGCGCAGGTGCACCGTTGGGTAGGTGCTGCGTTGTTGTGCCATCGTGTCGTTTGCCCCATCAGTCTGATATTCCGGCCTGAAGCCTACACCAATTACTCGGCCGTATAAGATGCCAAAGAGCAACAAAAAAGCGCCACCGAAACGGCGACGCTTGCTCGAAAATCGTATTTGCTGTGCGGCCCGGAACCGGCACTGACGGCCATTGCGCAGACTTAAGCCGCCCGACGCAGCTGAGATACGAAATCCATCAGCTTCGGATGGATCTTGTGGCTTTCCTTCATGATGTAGTCAACCAGCGCTTCCTCATTCGGGGTGAGCTCGCCATCTCGGTCCAGGCGCTCAATCAGCCAATCAACTTCCTCACCCGTCACCTCTTCATTGGTAATGATAGCGACGCGCTGGCGTTCAAGCCGAAAGATCGCACGTTCTTCACTCGACTGCTCGCGATAAGCCGCCAACACGCCGTTAAGCCCCTTGGCGACAATAACGTTCAGCATATTGCCCAGCGAAAGCTCGCCACGCTGTTCCAGCCAGGCCTCAGATCTCAGCGCTGATTCACGCGACGGTACTTCATAGCCCGTGTGAGCCATCAGCACGTTGGCGATCGCCTTGCAGAAGAGTTCCATCCAAGCCGGATTCGTTTGTTGTGATACTGTCGCATCGTTGATTTCAAACAGCACTTCGGCTTCTGCTCGGGTAATGGCGATATTGCCATCGCCACCGAAAGCGTAAAGAACGCGGCGCAGCAGCTCGACTTCGCCATTCGTGATCGTACCTGGCTCCAAAGATATATTCCCTCGAAGCGGGCCGGTTCCGGAGATAACAGCGTTCTTAACCTGGTCAAGACTGAACGTCACCAAGCTCTCAGGTGACCACCTGGCCCGATCTATAATGTTGATCAGCAGCTCTAGTTCGGTCTTGCTGTCGACTTTGCCGTCAGACGAAACCTCTTTGATCAACCACGCCGCACCTTCCGTTGTGACGTAGCCTTCCGGCGATTGTTGATTGACGACATAGTCGGTCATCGACTCGACAAAATAGTCGACCCAAACCTTGTCGGTGGTTTTGGTGGCGGTGTTGGCCTTGAAGATCAGCCGGGCTTCGTCGTCGTCGACAATGCCGTCGTCGTAGGTTGCCGCACGAAAGTTCTGCACGTCGTCAGCTGTAATCTGACCTTGCCGGATAACGGAATCAGTAATTGCCGAAAGATTCGATGCCATAGCGTGCCTCATGCAGAATTGTGCCAGTTTGATGCATGAGACGCTAAAATCTTAACCTTACGAAACCCCTAACAAACCGGCTGGCCGCAGCTGAATCACGGCCCAATCGTTACCTGTTTACACGACTGTGCTCCTCGCGCCACTTAGTCAGGAGCACCGATGAAAGTTGCATTTCAAACGCATTGCATTGAACTATCGGTGTCGGGATCACTGAAGTCCCACGATGGCGAAATCAAAAAGGCACCTCATGCAGACGCCTTCCTGGCAACAACAGTTGGACCAAGCCCGGGCAAGCAAAACCGCCAACGTGATCTGCATGAAATGGGGTGACCGTTACGATGCCTACTGGGTCAACCGCCTCTACGCGATGGTTGCGCGCAACACGACCTGGACCATCAACTTCGTCTGCTTCACCGACGACCCGACCGGGATCCGCGACGACATCACGTGTCGACCGCTCCCCGAGGTCAAGTTCAACGCCGCCGAAATCGGAAAATACTGGCCCAAGCTCGGCATGATGCAGAACAATCTTGGTGGACTGGAAGGGATGACTCTGTTTCTTGACCTCGATCTTGTGATCATCGAAAATATTGACGCACTGTTTGAGGCCGACGGGCGTTTTTTCATTATTCGTGAATGGAAAGATCCTCATCTTGGCTTTGGCAATAGCTCTGTCGTGCGCTTTTTCATCGGGCATGAAGCCAACGTTTTGGATCGCTTCTATGCCACGTCAAAGTCTGACATCGTCAGTAAGTTCAGCTCCAAAGAGCAGAACTTTCTAACAAAGGTCGCTGAGGAAGTGACGTTCTGGCCAACCGATTGGTGTGTGCCGTTTTCCCATGTCTGCCTCCCGCGCAATCGCGTGCTGCGTTTTTTCTCCGCGGCTCAAAAACCGAAGCTTGGCAAAATCCTCGTGTTTTTCGGTTCCATAACGCCTGAAAGCGCGATGCGTGGTGAACACCAGCGCAACAAACGGGTCGGGTCGGGCAACGGCCTTCAGCTAATCAAACGTCGTTTCGGACCGGCGACCTGGCTTCGTGATTATTGGCGCGAGTAGGCGCATAAAAAGAAAGCGGCCACTCCGGGGGGAGAGCGGCCACTTTCCAGTCTCACGTTACTGAGTTTGTCTGATCAGAATGCTGACTGCATCTTAGAACCAACGGTCAATCAACCGGAGAATCTTACGTTTGATCTTACGCTCAACGCGTTTCTGTTTCTTATACTGCTTGTACCTCGGTGCTGGCTTATAGAGCTTGCGACGGTTGCCACTGTAGACCCGTGGTGCGTTGCCTCTATGAACCCTTGGGTAGTTACCTCTACGGATCCTTGGGTAGTTGCCGGTACGGAGCTGGTTGAAACGTCCAATGCGACCACCGTTTCTGCGAGCTGCCGTTCTTGCGTTCCGACGCGGGGCCACCTTCGTGATCACCTTCTTTTTGACAACGCGAGGCGGCGCCCGTTTCACGACCTTCTTGGCAACTGGCTTAGGTGTGCGCTTCACGACCTTCTTCATAACTGGTTTTTTGGCAGCTACTTTTGCCTGAGCCTTCTTTGCTTTTCGGGCCGCGCGCTTGGCCGCTTTTTGGGCGGGCGTCAGGTTGGCTTTTTTGCCACCGGCTTTTTTTCCTTTTTTGGCGGCAGCGGCGCCCTGTGCATGAGCGACAACTGGCGCAACTGCAACGCTTGCGGCGCCAAGAATGAGACCCAACGCCAAAATCGTGGATCGTGTCAAAGCGATTGAATTTTTGGTCATTGTCCAACTCCGTTTTGGGCGATGCCAAAGCCCTGTTCCCTTAGTGTGAGATCACTTTCTCACATCGCCCTTGAACCCGGTCTGAACCCGAGTTTCATGTAGCGTTCATAGTGAAAGAAAATTTTGTGTCGGTTCTCACAGGAAGTGGCGGAAATAAAAGAGGCTGCCAACGGGCAGCCTCTTGACGTTTGGTTTTGTAGCGGTTCGACTAGTAGTACTTGCCAATCTTGAGCCAGCCACCACTCTTGCGACCTCTGCGGACTTCCTTGTCACGGCCGTGAGACTTAAAGCCCTTCTTGCCGCCGTAGATGTTCTTCTTGCCGAAACGATCGTACTTGTTACGGCCAAAGTACTTACGGCCAGAGTGCTGCGTTTTGTAGTTGTGCTTTTTGTTAAAGATTCGGTCGCTGGCATTGCGAAGCGCGTATTTGATCTCTTTGCGCTCAAACCGGTCAATGTAACCGTCGTTGAACTTGGACGAACGGATCAGGCGACGAACTCGATTGTTCTGACGCTTAAGTTTGCGAAACTCACGGCGTGTCAATTCGCCGGAACGAACGCCCTGTTTGATACGAGACGCCTGGCGATCAGCGCGATCCATGAATTTTCCATAACCACCGCCTGGACCTGCAGAAGCCGGAGCCGCCGCAACCATCGCTGTTGCTGCCAATACTGCACTTGCTGTCAGGAGAGCCTTGATCTTCATAATCCGTTCCTCATCCGTTTGGCCGTCTGTTCCCCGGCCGTTGTTGATGAGACCAATATGAAGGCGCTGCATTGAACCAGCTCTGAATGGCCGCTTCATCCAGCGTTCATCTTAAAATTGGCGTATTTTCAAATACTTAGGGCGCAAATTCAAAGTTTTCCTGAATCGCACCCTCACCTTTGTCATCATGTGTGCCACCCAAATTAGGGCCGACACCGCTCTACAGCGGAATGTTGTCGTGCTTTTTCCAAGGATTTTCGAGTGTTTTGTTACGCAGCATATTGAGTGCACGTGAAATACGGTGGCGTGTGTTTCGTGGCAGGATCACTTCGTCGATATAGCCGCGTTCGGCAGCAACAAACGGGTTGGCGAACCTGTCTTTGTATTCCTCGATGCGCCCATCAATTTTTTGCTGGTCGCCCAACTCTGATCGATACAGGATCTCGACGGCACCTTTCGCCCCCATTACCGCAATCTCTGCGGTTGGCCACGCGTAGTTCACGTCACCGCGAATATGCTTGGAACTCATAACGTCATATGCGCCGCCGTATGCTTTGCGCGTGATGACCGTAACCTTCGGCACTGTTGCCTCGGCGTAGGCGAACAACAGCTTGGCGCCATGCTTGATCAAGCCGCCGTATTCCTGGGCCGTGCCCGGCAGGAAGCCCGGGACATCGACCAGCGTCACAAGCGGGATCTCAAAGCAGTCGCAGAACCGAACAAAACGGGCCGCCTTGCGTGAGGCGTCGCTATCGAGCACGCCGGCCAAAACCATCGGCTGGTTGGCAACGATGCCAACAGTGTGGCCCTCCATGCGCGCAAAACCCGTCACGATATTGCCGGCGAACGCACCTTGGATCTCGAAGAAATCACCCTCATCGACGATCTTGGTGATCAATTCCTTCATGTCGTAGGGCTTGTTGGGGTTATCTGGAATAAGCGTGTCCAGGGAAACCTCAACGCGGCTCGGCTTATCTTTGGTCGGTAGTTCGGGAACGCCGTCGATGTTGTTGGACGGCAGGAAGTCCATCAGACGACGCATTTGCAGCAACGCCTCAACGTCGTTGTCATAGGCGCGGTCGGCAATCGACGACTTCGATGTATGAACCTTGGCGCCGCCGAGCTCCTCCGCCGTGACCGTTTCGTTGGTCACTGTCTTCACAACATCCGGGCCTGTCACGAACATGTAGCTCGTATCTCGAACCATAAAAATAAAATCGGTCATCGCAGGTGAATAAACGTCACCACCGGCGCATGGGCCCATGATCACAGAAATCTGCGGAACGACACCGGACGACATCACGTTGCGCTGAAACACTTCGCCGTACCCACCCAGCGCATCGACGCCTTCCTGAATGCGCGCGCCACCGGCATCAAACAAGCCGATAATCGGGGCACGGTTCTTCAGCGCCATATCCTGGATCTTGGTGATCTTGCGGGCATGCGTTTCCGACAGCGACCCACCGAACACTGTGAAGTCTTTGGCAAACACATAGACGACGCGACCGTTGATCGTGCCCCACCCCGTGACGACGCCGTCGCCTGGAACCTTCTGGTTCTCCATGTTGAAATCGGAGCAGCGATGCTCAACGAACATGTCAAATTCTTCGAACGAGCCATCATCCATCAAGAGGTCAATGCGCTCACGGGCCGTCAGCTTGCCACGCTTGTGCTGGGATTCGATCCGCTTCAA
>JAJFHI010000095.1 GCA_021775715.1 Hyphomicrobiaceae bacterium
AAGTGCTTGGCGGAGAGACGACGCTCGACGAAGTCATCCGCGTCACACGGATGGGATAATGATCCGGTTTGATTACAAGGCTTATGACGAAAGCGGGCGTCTTGTTGAAGGCGAGATCGTCACCGCCAGTCGGCAGAGTGCACTTGAGACACTGCATCGCCGTGGCCAGATTCCAATTGAGATTGACGATGAGGGTTCAGGCGGTGCGATCCCGTGGTGGCAGCAAGAGGTGTTTGCGCCAAAGGCGTTTTCGCAGACGGCCCTTGCAACCGTTATTCGGGAATTGGCGATCCTGACCAAAGCGGATATGCCACTCGACGAAGCTTTGAGGATTACAGCAGTCCAACCGATGTTGTCGGCGCGCATGCAAAAGGTGATGCGAGGCGTTCTGGCGCGCGTTGTTGAAGGGCAAGCACTTTCCCAGGCAATCGCGACAGAGGGGGATATGTTTCCGGAATACATCTGGCGCTTGATCGCCGCGGGTGAAGCAAGCGGTAAGCTGAGTGACGTGCTTGACGATCTTGCCGGTTTTCTGGAGCGGTCAGCGGAGGTGCGTTCCGACGTTGCAACGGCTCTGGTTTATCCGGCAGTTTTGTTAGTTGCCGCGATAGCAGCGATCGCCGTGATCTTGGGCGTTCTGCTGCCAGCCGTCGTGCCGTTGTTAAAAGATTCCGGTGCGGAGTTGCCGGTCATTATCGACCTGCTTGATCGCATTCGAGAGGTGCTCCGGAACAACGTGATCGAGTTGGTGGCGATAGCGACTTTCTCGGCTCTTGTTGCTGCGTTGATATTGCAGAGTGCGGCGGTGCGTCAATCGTTGTCGGCCATGGCGCTGCGGCTGCCCATGATAGGCGCTCTTATTACGGCGCGCGAAACGGCGCGTTTCTCCAGAACCCTTGCGACCTTGATGACAAGCGGGGTCGCTATGTTGGATGCATTGCGAATTTCCGGAAGCGTACTCAAAAACTCCGCGTTTAAGGCTGCCATCGATGATACTGTTGAGCAGGTTCGCGAAGGGGCCAACCTCACAACGCCGCTCATTGCTTGCAAACTATTTCCCGAGGTCTCAACACGCCTGATTGCTGTCGGTGAACAGACCGGAAATCTTGAGGCGATGCTGATCCGCGCCGCCGAGCTTTCCGAAACATTGTTGGCGCGGCGATTAAAGCGGCTGACGACTTTGTTGACTCCAATGCTCACACTGGTGATCGGGCTGCTTGTCGGCTGGCTCATCATCTCCGTCATGAGCGCCTTGCTCAGCATCAATGATTTGGCAATCAACTAGGTCCAGGCCCATGCGCACACAGCCAATACATGATCGCGAACTTGGATTTACGATCCTTGAATTGCTGGTTGTGATGGCCATTCTCGCCGGTGTTGCATCAATAACGTTCCCGCTTGTTTATCGTGCGCATCCTGAAGCCACGTTACGCGCGACGGCCAACCACCTTGCAGGCGAACTGCGCGCCGCACGAGGTTATGCCATCAAGACCAATCAACAACAAACTCTGACCCTCGATGTGGGCCGGCGAATCTATTGGGTCGCCGGTCGTGGCCGACCACAGCGTATTGCAAACTCCGTAGGGCTTGATTTTGTAACGCTGGAAAAGGAGCGTGTTGACGGGTCGCAGGCACGATTGCGGTTCATGCCCGACGGCAGTGCCACCGGCGGCAACATTGTTCTTACATCAGGCGGGCACAAAGCGACCGTCGAAGTTGATTGGATGACTGGGCATGCTCGCGTGGTGTGGAGTAGGTAGCGCTATGAGACACCGCGAACGCGGATTTACATTGGTCGAAACCTTGGTGGCGTTGGTCATCTTGATGGTCGTCGGCGTAATATTTTTCCAACAATTTGTCGCCGGAACGCGCGCCAATGCGATTGCGGATCAGAGCCACGCAGCGTTGAGTGTGGCTCGTGCCCAACTTGCAGCGTTGGGCCACGAACGACCGCTCGCCGCTGGTGTCGACAACGGTTTGGCAGGTGGTGGTTTGTCATGGACAACAAACGTCAAACCGTATCTTGAAGCTGACCGCGATACACGCAACGCGGTCGTCCCAAATGCGTTTTGGGCGACTGTTACGGTACAATGGTTTGATCAGCGCAGCCGCAAAAAAAGGTCTCTCCAACTGACCACGTTAAAGCTTGGAGAGGCGCCATGAGCGATCGAATTTCACCGTGTTTTTCGAATAAAAACAATGCACAAGCGGGATTTTCCGTTCTGGAGCTTCTCGTTTCTTTGGCGATTCTCGTTCTGATTTTATCGTTTTTGCCAAACACAATACGGCTTGGTGCGAGGATTTGGGAACGTCAGGATGTGATGCAGGCATCTGCCGCGCAAACGTCCTTCTTGCACTACCTTGAACAGCGACTTGCCGAGGCCATGGCAACATCAACGCGCGACGGTCAAGGCAATGTCAGCATTAGTTTTGAAGGCCGGCCTGACGTCGTGCGGTTTGTTGCGCCAGCACCCGCGGGGCCGTCAGGTGGCGGGGTGTACCGATTTGAATTGACGCAAAAACGATTGGGCGACGGGCATGGTCGCGCACTTATTTTGCGCCAGCAGGTGCAACGGTCGGGATCTCAACAAGCCGTGACGTCAACTTCCGATACAATCGTTCACACATCGCCGGCACGCATCGACAATCTGGCGCTGCGTTATTTCGGTCGCGGCAGTCTTGGCGAGGAACCAAAGTGGCACAGGCGTTGGCCGCGCAGCGATACGTTACCGAATTTGTTGGAGATTAGTGTTTCGCTGCCGGGCCCGAAAGCAACTGTTGAGCGCAGGATCGTGGAATTCCGTCTTCGCCCGCGCGGGCTGTGATCACCAACTTACAATATCGCGATCTTCGCCGTCGCCGCCCGATTTGTTATCGCGGCCAAGAGTATAGAGTTCGAAAGGTGTTTTGCGTCCGGGGTTGCGATACTGATAGGCACGGCCCCACGGGTCCGTCAGTCCGCCCGATTTTTTCAAGTACGGTCCGTTCCAGCGAGTTGCACCAGCGGGTTTGGAGACTAACGCTGTGAGCCCGGTCTGCTGTTTTGGAAACCCGCCATTGTCGAGTGCGTACAATTCGAGCGCGGTGGTCAATGCGCCGATCTGAGCTTTGGCCGTCTCTGTTCTCGCAGAACCGAGATAGCGCAGTACCTGTGGATACGCGACAGTCGCCAGCAGCGCGAGGATGCCGATCACAACAAGTAGCTCAATCAACGTAAAACCGGCGTCCGGTTTTTGGCGACGATTGTGCTCGCCCTTGCAATGTGTGGCAGTTCTGTTCACGACCTGATTTTCTCCATAGGATCTTCTGTAGTTTGCCTGTCCGGCGTGACGACCGCAAGGATCTCCGCACTTCGGCGGCGACATTTACAATGTGTCGTTAAGGCGGCGCGTATTGATCGTTACTCTGGGCGGCGGTACGGCCTAAACGAGCGGACCATAAAGCCAGACCAGCCAAAATCCGAGCGCAAGCGCCGGTCCAAACGGAATAGGTGACGTCGCCGAGATGCGATGTTGCAAAGCGCTTGCAACGAGAACGCCGGCAAGTGCGGCGCCTGCGGCCCACAACAAGACCGATGGCAACGGCTCTAGCCCGAGCCAGGCACCTGCCGCAGCAAACAACTTTGCATCGCCGAGGCCTAGTCCGGCGCGGCCTCTGAGGCGTTGATAGACTTCACTAATTACATAGAACGAGCCGAAGCCAGCCACCGCCGCAATCCCATGCCAGACAGGGTCGCTCCAGCCAAACGTGACCGTCACAAGCAAACCCGCAACGATCAGTGGTAGCGTGATGAAGTCCGGCAGCCGAAACTCTTTGATATCGAAGAGGCTGAGGGCCACAAGCGCCACACCAAGCGGAATGGAGACAGCGATGACGTTCAACGATGTCGGTTGTGTAAAGAGCGCTGGCCAAGCCAGCACGGCATAAAGTGCTGCAAGCAGAGTGCCCAGTCGCGTTATCGAAAATTCGAATGCCGGATTGCGGTTCATGATTTCAATCCAGGTATCAAAACGCACTTACGGTTAGAGTTGATGTCAGGTCGATCCACACGGTCGTTGCGGCGACTGAACTAATAGCGACGCCGCGGGCGATACCGGACTTCCGGGGCAATCTGCTCTTCGTACGTTGGGAAATAGGCTTGCGGGTGTGCTTCACGAAATCTTTTACGGCAATAGCGTCGGCCATCGACTTCCCAGTAACAATACCGCGAGCAAAACCTACGACCGCGATTGTAATAGCAGCCGATGGCCTCCGTCTGTGAAGGCGCCCAGGCGTCAACACCAACAGCATCGTCATCCTTGAGCGAATAGGTCTCACCGCCAGCATTGGCTGGTGCCATTGCAGTCAGTAACGCGCAAGAAAATACGACAATCCAAAGCGTTCGCATGCTGGAACACTCCTATTTTGGCGGCCCGAATCGCTTCAAGTATAGCCCATAGGAAAAAATGCCCGTGAATGGTTGCTTCGTGCGGCGGCAGGTTTGCTGCAGTCTTGCACAGCTAATGTTCGAACCCGCGCAACATCCGGCCAAACAATCCAACAAGAAACGCTGTGCTCAGACCGAAGTTGAGCACGCCTGTAACCGACGCCATTGCCGCAAAGACACGAAATGCGGGGCCGACCGTGACATCGCCGTATCCCACCGTCGTGTAGGTGACGAGTGAGAAGTAAATGGCGCTGGCGATATCTGGCAATGCACCAAGGTAAACGAACGATCCGGCCCACAACCATACCTGAATGGTGTGTCCTAAGACCACTGCTGCAAAAGCACCGCTGGCCAAAATACTCATGCGCAGCATGCCGTGGATGTCTTTCAGGTGGCGTGCTGCAAGCCTCATCAGTTGCACTGCCGCCAATAATAGAAAGATTTGTATCAAGGAGCAGAGCCCCAGCAGTACGCTTCCCCAGAGGATCTGGATTGTGGTGGTCATTGCGTTTCTCGTCCCCCAAATGCCGTTGATTGCGCCAAACGTCTGCGTTTGTGCCCCAGGTTGCGATAATGATGGATGAGCTCAAATTTGTCACTTTGGACGAAATATTAGATCTTAATTGGCTGGCAGAGTACCCAGCCGGTCCATATATGTAAGGCGGGACGTGATGTCCCAAACAGGAGACAGACTTCGTTATGCTTGACGCCACCGCCTTGCAAATTGGTTTCGACAACAGCTTTGCCCGCAGTCTTGAGGGATTTTACGTTCCATGGAAAGCCGACGAAGTACGTGCACCGGAATTGTTGAAGCTAAATCTGGGACTGGCTGAGGAGCTAGGGATTGATGTGGCGGCATTGCAGGCCGACCTAAAAACGGCAGCTGAGATTTTCTCTGGCAATGTTGCACCAGAAGGGTCGTCGCCGTTGGCCCAGGTCTATGCCGGGCATCAGTTCGGGCATTTCTCCGAACAACTGGGTGATGGCCGTGCGCTTTTGTTGGGAGAAGTTGTTGACGTCAATGGGCAAAGACGTGATGTCCAGCTGAAGGGGTCGGGCCGCACACCGTTTTCGCGCGGTGGCGACGGCAAGGCGCCACTCGGTCCGGTACTCAGAGAATACCTCATCGGCGAAGCCATGCACGGACTTGGCATCCCGACAACGCGCGCGTTGGCGGCCGTTGCAACAGGTGAACCTGTCATGCGCGAAACGCCGTTGCCGGGCGCGGTGTTGACCAGGGTTGCGGCAAGTCACATCCGTGTCGGCACATTCCAGTTTTTTGCGGCACGCCGTGAAACTGAAAAAGTTCAACAATTGGCGGACTACGTCATCGCCCGGCATTATCCTGAACTCAGTAAAGAAGAATTGCCGTATTTGGCATTTTTTGATGCTGTTGCAAATGCGCAGGCAGCGTTAATTGCGCGGTGGATGCAAGTCGGCTTCATCCACGGCGTCATGAATACAGACAACATGACCATTTCGGGCGAGACGATTGATTATGGTCCGTGCGCATTCATGGATGCCTATGTCCCCGGTACCGTGTTTAGCTCAATTGATGAAGGCGGCCGCTATGCCTATGCCAACCAACCGCTGATCGCGCAATGGAACCTCACGCGTTTTGCTGAATGCCTGTTGGAAATTGCTCATCCCGAAGAGGAAGAGGCAATGCGGCTATTGATCGACTCGGTCAAAACTTTCCCAGAGATCTACCTTGGCCACTGGCTTTCGGGAATGCGTGCCAAGATTGGGCTCCTGACCGAGGAAGAAGGTGACCTTGATCTGGTCAACACGCTGTTGTCTGCAATGGCGGAGCAGGGTGCTGACTACACGTTGGTGTTTCGAAAGTTGTCGTCAGCCGTCGAGGCAGGCAGCGATGACGCCGCCGTTCTTGCGTTATTCGAAGATCCTGTAGCGTTTGAACATTGGCTCGGTCTTTGGCGTACCCGGCTGGCACGCGAAGATATTGCACCAGAAGCGCGTGCCAGTGCGATGGACGTAGTCAACCCAATCTATATTCCGCGCAATCACAAAGTTGAGGAAGCACTCTCTGCTGCGGTCAACGACGATGATCTCGCACCGTTTGAAAAACTTTTGGATGTCTTTCAAAGCCCCTTCACCGAAGTCGCTGGCCTTGAAGCATATGGCGAACCTGCACCGAAGACGGCAGCCCCCTACCGGACCTTTTGCGGCACCTGATACCGCTCGGCGAGCGCCCAGCTGCCCGGGCTCTGTTCGCGAACAAGGCGCATCTGGTCACGAACCTTCTTTACCCCAAGTGCTTCGGCGTGATGCATTGGTCCGCCGCGCCATCGGGGAAAGCCATATCCATGGATTTTTACGACATCGACGTCCAAGTCGCGTTCGGCGATACCTTCCTCAACGATACGCGCGCCTTCATTGGCCAAAACGGCGATGAGCCGCGATTGAATTTCTGTGTCTTCGAATGTTCGTCGTGTGATGCCGTGCTCGGCTGAGTATGCATTGATCAGCACCTGCACCGTCTCATCCGGCACTGGTGAGCGGTTGCCGTCTTCGTAGCGATACCAACCTTTGCCCGTGCGTTGACCCAGTCTCTCCAACTCACACAGTTGATCGGCTATTGCGACGTAGCGTTCTTTTGGGTCGCGCGTCGCAGCTTGTCGCTTGCGGTTCGCCCAGGCAATTTGCAGGCCCGTTAGATCTTGCAGTTCGTAAGGGCCCATTGGCATGCCGAATGCGCGCATCGCACCATCGATCTCTTTCGGCAGTGCGCCGTCTGCCAGCATGTAGTCAGCCTGGCGGCGATAGGCAGCAAGCATTCGGTTGCCGATAAAGCCGTCGCAAATTCCGGACAAGACACTTGTTTTTCGCAGACGCTTGGCCAGTTCAAAGCTGGTCGCTAAAACGGCTTTGCTCGTCTGCGGTAGCCTTACGATCTCCAGTAACTTCATAATATGTGCGGGCGAGAAAAAATGCAGACCGACAACGCGGTCCGGATTGGCAATGCTGTCCGCAATCTCGCGGGGATCAAGGTAGGAGGTGTTTGTCGCGATGATTGCATCATTGCGCATGTGCTGAGCCAGTGAGCGAAACACGGACTGTTTGACGGCGAGGTCTTCAAATACCGCCTCAATAGCGACGTCTGCCTCGTAGCTCGCGGCATAGTCATCGCCGACCATGAGCGCTGCCCGTTGCTTGTCGAAAACAGTTGCATTAATTTTTCCGCGCTTAAGAGCGCCTTGCAGAATGGTCTCAACGCGGGCACGGCCAGCGTCAGCGGCGCCGATATCGCGTTCGATCAGCCGCACTTTGAAGCCAGCATTAAGACATGCAGAGGCAATGCCGGCGCCCATCAATCCTCCACCGACAACAGCTATTGTATCCAGCGGCGAAGAACTCGTGCCGGTGATGGCTGTTGGGTGCGCGGCCGCACGCTCGGAGAAAAAGACGTGGCGCAACGCTATCGATTGATCGCTGTATCGCAACTTGAGGTGCAGAGCACGCTCACGCGGCTGGCCTTCATCGAAAGACAACTTCGTTGCCCACTCTACTGCGTCAAGATTGAGATTAGGGGCCGCTGCCCCTTTGGCAGATTTTTTTATCGCCTCTCGCTTCGCGTCAAAGAAGCCGTCTTCGAAAGACGCGACCGAACGCTGGCTAACGGGTATTGATTTTGAATTTACGCCTTCGAGGAATATCCGCGCCTGCGCATCAACATCGCCGTCGATGACCCGATCCAGACCTCCGGCCTCGAACAACGATTGAGCTGCGATCAGCCGGCCCGAACTTGCCAGGTCAGCGGCTAATTCAACACCGACAAGGCGTGGCAAAAACTGTGTGCCACCGGCTCCGGGAACAAGGCCGAGATTGACCTCTGGCAACCCGAAGCGAGCACCTTTATCTGCGATGCGATAATCGCACGCCATTGCCAGTTCGAAACCACCACCGAGAACGGTGCCAAACAAAACCGCCACCCAAATGGTGGGGCTGTGCTGGAGTGCGATACAGATGTCTGGTAGATGCGGTTCTTGTGGGGGCTTACCAAATTCTGAAACATCGCCCCCGGCAACAAAAGTTCGTCCGGCACAACGGATGAGACCCTTGTTGCATTGATCGGCTTCGGCCGATCGTATGGCATGGAGTAAGCCAGTGCGCACAGCAGTCGACGTCGCATTGACCGGTGGATTGTCGATGGTGACAATCGCCAAATCGCCTTCTCGCTGATAGTCTACGAGTTTCGTCAAACTAAAGATCCCCCGAGTGCGGATTGAACGTCCGCTTTTTTCCATTCATTAATTTGTCAGGCTGTTATCTTGATTGGCAATACTATATTTACAGCAGTTTGGTTTGTGCAAGAGATCGAATGTCGTTGCGGTCATGGAGAAGAAAACGATGGCTGACACAATCCAAGCGCTGGCGACGAACAATATCGTCGAGATCACGCTCAATCGTCCCGATCGTCTTAACAGCTTCAACGACGTCATGTCTCTTGCGCTGAGGGCTGAGCTTGAGAAAGCACGTGATGATGAAATCTGCCGCGCCGTCCTTATAACAGGATCAGGACGCAGTTTTTGCGCCGGCCGCGATCTTAATACACGCGATCCACGGACGTCCAATGGACCACCCGACCTGGAAAAAAGCCTTACGGAAATTACCAATCCACTTGTTCGCCTCATCCGCGCAATCAACAAACCAGTTATCTGCGCCGTAAATGGCGTTGCAGCTGGTGCGGGAGCGAATATTGCGCTTGCCTGCGACATTGTTCTGGCAGCCGAAAGCGCGAATTTCATTCAGTCATTTTCAAAAGTTGGATTGGTTCCAGATGCTGGCGGAAGCTGGGTACTGCCACATCTCATCGGTGAAGCACGTGCCAAGGCCATAACGATGATGGCCACTCCGGTTTCAGCAAGGCAGGCGGCAGACTGGGGTATGATCTGGAAAGCGATACCAGACGAAAATCTGATGCAGGAGGCGCGCGATCTTGCGTGCCAGGTCGCAAGAGGCCCAACGTTCGGACTTGGCATGACAAAGCAGGCTATTCAACTTGCTTCTGACAACAGTTTTGATCAGCAACTTGATCTGGAAGCTGAGCATCAAGGCCGCTGTGGACGCTCGTCGGACTACGCAGAAGGTGTGACGGCATTCCTGGAAAAAAGGCCCGCAGAATTCACAGGGCGCGAAAAACAGAATGAGGAAAAATAGTCCATGAGCGAAGCTTTTCTTTGCGAGGGATTGCGTACGCCTATCGGCCGCTTTGGCGGTGCCCTTTCGATGGTACGTCCGGACGATATGCTTGCTGGTATCATCGCTGCCGTTGTCGATCAAGCGTCAGGTCTCGACGCAGCGGATATCGAGGATATCATTATGGGCTGTGCCAATCTGGCAGGAGAAGACAACCGCAATGTTGCGCGTATGTCAGCGCTACTGGCTGGTCTTCCAGAAAACGTCACGGGCACGACGATCAACCGCTTGTGTGGCTCGGGGCTCGATGCCATAGGCACAGCGGCACGAGCAATACGTGCAGGTGAAGGTGATCTATTTCTTGCCGGTGGCGTTGAGAGCATGAGCCGGGCGCCATTCGTAATGCCAAAGGCGGAAAGCGCATTTTCCCGACGTGCCGAGATTTACGACACCAGCATCGGATGGCGTTTCATCAACAAGAAGATGAAGGCTACCTACGGCGTCGATTCCATGCCTGAAACGGCAGAGAATGTTGCCGTCGAGTTCAACATCTCGCGTGCAGATCAAGACGCCTTTGCATTACGTTCACAAGAACGCGCGGCGATGGCCATCGCCCGCGGGCGACTGGCGAAAGAAATAGCGCCCGTAAGGATTCCTCAACGCAATATGGATGCAGTGGTTTTCGACACGGACGAACATCCGCGACCAACAACAGCAGAAAAGTTGGCCTCACTCGCCACGCCGTTTCGTGACGGCGGTACCGTCACCGCCGGCAATGCGTCTGGCGTCAACGATGGGGCCGCGGCGGTTATCGTTGCGTCGGGACACGCGATCAAGAAATACAACCTCAAGCCAAAGGCCCGCATCACAGGCATGGCAACAGCTGGTGTGCCGCCGCGCATCATGGGCATTGGACCGGCGCCAGCTTCAAAAAAATTACTCGAACGTCAGGGCATAACGATCAATAACGTCGACATCATCGAGCTTAACGAGGCCTTCGCCGCGCAGGGCCTGGCTGTCATGCGCAGTCTTGGTCTTACCGATGATGCAGAACATGTGAACCCAAACGGTGGTGCTATTGCACTTGGCCATCCGCTTGGTATGTCGGGTGCGCGACTTGCACTAACTGCTGCGATCGAGCTGCAGGAACGCAAGGTAAACCGCGCACTTTGTACGATGTGCATCGGTGTTGGTCAGGGCATTGCACTCACAATGGAGCGCGTTTAGCGACGATGTTGGCCCAGGTATTTGGCAATAGATTTGTTCGCTCGGATAGCATCCAGCAAATCTTGTAGACTCTGTGCAACGCTCTGGCCGGAGGTGTCGACCTCAGTGCTGGCTCGGGCGTACAGTACTTCTCGGCTGGATAGAATATCGCGAAGTTCTTTGAGGGCACTGGAGCTGCCGGCCATTGGGCGCTCGTCACCTTGCGCACGGACACGATCCATATGCTCGCTCGGTTGCGCGCGAAGCCAAACCGTATGGGTATGTCGGAGAAGATAGTCATAGGTGGTCGGCTCGGAAACAATACCGCCAGACACAGCCAGCACAACGGCATCGCGTGTCTCAACAATGCGCTCAACTGCTTGGCGTTCAAGCCGCCGGTAGCCCTCCTGGCCGTATAATGCAAAGATCTCGTTGACTGGTATCCCGCTTGCGTCCTCGATTTCTTTGTTGAGTTCGACGAACGGAATGCCCAGTTCCTCCGCTGCAAGGAGTCCAAGGGTTGATTTGCCAGACCCGCGCAAACCGATCAGTGCAATGCGCCCGGCCCGTTCAACGCCCGGGCCGTCGCGGTCAAGAACACTCCAAACCTGACGTTTCTGTTCAGCGGTTGCTGCTTGGAAAAGCGAGACAAGTGTCACGGTCTCTGAGAGCCAAGGGTCTTCCTCGCCGACCAGCCACTCGAGCGGAACGTCGAGTGCCTTCGACACGCGCCACAGCAAGGAGATGGAGATGTTGCCGGTACCGCTTTCCAGTTGCGCGAGATAGCGTTCCGAAACACCGGATGTTTCAGACAAAACGCGGCGCGAAAGTCCTTTGCGGGACCTGGCAGCGCGTACACGCTGGCCAACCAATCGCATGCAGTCATCGCCACCGTTTCCGGTT
>JAJFHI010000096.1 GCA_021775715.1 Hyphomicrobiaceae bacterium
AGCGCGTTGATGAAGTCGGCAAACGTGGCGCGCTTGACAGCCTGATCAAGACCATCGACTTCGACCGTCTGCCAAAACCAATTGCGCCCGCCAGGTTGTGTCGCTGCAGCGCGCAATACGACCAAATTTACATCCGCTTGATTTGCCGCCGTCGTCAGCGTACTCAACGCGATTTTTTGTTCGCCGCCGCTTTTCGGTTTGAAATAAAGCGCCCCGCCTTCAACCCGTCCTGTGACAACGGCTGTCTGGCCGCGCACGCTTTCAAACGCTGTCTCTAGTTTCCAAGGATCGATTAGGTCGACCATGGCGGTTTTTTTGACTTTGTCGAAACGCGGCGTTGCGCTCAGCCGTCCGGCTGCACCCGGTTCCAATGACAGAACGCGAACATCAGCGGCATTCAAACGGCGGTTCAATTGCCACAGCGCTTCTTCAAAAGCCTTGGCGCTCGTCAGATTGACAGCAACGTTCGGGCGAATAGCTGCGCGCAGCTTTTCAGATCCCGTTTGGGGGGGACGACCGATCGCGAAGCTCTCACGGCCCGACGTCATGTGCAGTTCAGCGTCCGGCGGCAAATCTTTTAGCAATGCGCGCCGATTGAAGACCGTGTCTTCGCTGAGATAAAGCTCCAGTTGCGTACTGCCGCGCGCCTTGTCCGGTATGAGGTTATCGGTCAAGCGTGCAAGTTCATCAGCGTTGGCGGCCGTGTAACTCTCGCCACTCCGATTGACGAACGTCCAGTGACCTTCGGGTGTGGCATGTGCTGCGATGGCCGTGGCGTTCGGTTTATCCGGCAGCGCCTTGACGACCCGGCTCACATCATCAAGCGCACCGATGCCATGCTTGCCGGCTTTCCCGCCCTGCTCTGCCGCCTCGCGAAGCAGCTTGGTGAACAGTCCAGCCTCAGCACCGGTGGTTGCTGACATCACGGCAACAAGCGCCCCGACGGCCATAAGACCCACAAGCAAACGCATACTTTGAAATTTCTCAAACACGGGCTTGTAGATCTCTATTTTGGCGGCAGTTATGGAGGTCGGTTGCCGCTGAGTATAAGCACATGACGGTATGAAGAAAATTGGGTGCGGGACACGCAAATCAATTTATTTTCGCTAATTGCTCACCTTGGTAAAGTCGGGTGGTCGCTTTTCCAGAAACGCCTGGAAAGCCTCGCGCGCTTCCGGCGACGTCATCTGTTTGGCAAACGCGCCAATCTCGGCAACCATCGCGTCATCAATTGCAGCTATCTGACCTCGCATCAGGCGCCGCGCTAGGGCGAGTGCTGCTGGCGGTTTTTTGGCAAGCTTCGCTGCCGCCGCATTGGCGTACGGCTCAAGTTCTTCAGCTGGCAAAATAGCATTGATAACGCCCGCGTTGTGCATCATCTCGGCGGTATAAACGGTGCCAAGTAAGATCATGTCCGCTGCCCGTGCATATCCCATACGCTGCGGCATCAGAAGGCTTGAAGCTGCCTCCGGCACCAGCCCAAGATCCAGGAACGGTGTAGCAAAGCTCGACCGCTCGGTCGCGTAGACAAGGTCGCAATGAAAAAGCATCGTTGTGCCAATGCCAATCGCGGCGCCATCGATAGCCGCGATCATCGGCTTCTTAACGATGGGTAACATGCGGAGGAATTGCAGGACCCCGCCGGTCAGCCCAGAGCCACCCTGGGCCATCGCCACAAACTCTTTGATGTCGTTGCCGGCTGTAAAAATCCCTCCGGAACCTGCAAACACATGGACGCCAACATCCGGATCGTTGTCTCCTGAGATCAACGCTTCGCTCAAAGCGAGGTACATATCGCCCGTCAGCGCGTTCTTCTTCTTAGCCCGATTGAACCGCAGCGTCTGTATGCCGTCAGCCCGCTTGACCTCAATGTCAGCTGTTGTTGTTTCTGTCATTTGCCCCCCTCGCTTTTATGCCGTCAGCCGATCCGGCGCGACATCCAGTACTGCGTCAGCCCCGGTCAAGACCGTTTGCGCCAGACCTGGCGCCGCCGTCAATAGGTTCGCCGCAAAGAAACGCGCAAGCATCATCGCATCGCCCGTTCCATCGGCCTCGCGTGCTGCTGCGAGTGCACCCTTGGCGAGATAACTTCCACCGGCGGCCAGTCCAAATAATCTGAGATAAGGTGTGGCGCTTGCCAATGCGGCGTCCGGGTTTGACACGAGCATCTTACCCATCCACTCGGTCGCCTCTTGCAATGCACCAACAGCTTCACCTAAGCGCTGGCCGGTCGCACCAAACTCTGCCTGATTGGAGGCGGTGACGTCGTCTGCCACCTGTTGCAATTCTGCAATGTAAGCCTTAATGACCGCACCACCCTCAAGCGGCAATTTTCGCGTCACCAAATCAATTGCCTGAATACCGTTGGTGCCTTCGTAAATCGGCAGGATGCGCGCATCACGATAATACTGAGCCGCGCCTGTTTCCTCGACAAAACCCATGCCGCCATGAATCTGTAAGCCCATCGACGCAACCTCACAGCCAATGTCCGTTGAAAACGCTTTCGCGATCGGCGTCAGCAGCGCTGACATGTGAGCCGCCCCGTCCCGCGCCTTGTCGTCCGTAAGCCGCTCGGCCTTATCAAGCTCGCGCGCCGTTACCAAACAGATTGCACGTGCTGCCTGCGTCATCGACCGCATTGTCAAAAGCGTGCGGCGCACATCGGCATGCGCGACAATCGGCGCCATCTCGCCCTTGGCAACTCCTGCTCCGTGACCCTGACGGCGTTCGGCGGCATAGTCCGCCGCGCGCTGTGTCGCCCGCTCTGCGATCGAAACACCCTGCACGCCTACGGCCAAGCGCGCCTGGTTCATCATAATGAACATCGTGTTGAGGCCGCGATTTTCTTCCCCGATGAGATAACCAATTGCGCCATCGCCGTCGCCATATGACATGACGCACGTTGGGCTCGCATGAATGCCAAGCTTGTTCTCGACGCCAACACAATTGACATCATTGCGCGGCCCGAGTGTGCCATCGTCGTTGACGAGGAACTTCGGAACCAGGAACAGTGAAATACCACGCGTGCCTTTCGGCGCATCAGGCAGACGGGCGAGCACAAAATGGATAATGTTCTCAGTCAGCTCATGCTCGCCGTACGTGATGAAAATCTTCGTTCCGGAAATACGATACGTGCCGTCGCCTTGCGGCACTGCCTTGGTCTTAATGCCGCGCAAATCAGATCCCGCCTGCGGCTCCGTTAGGTTCATCGTCCCAGTCCATTCACCGGAAATCATTTTCGGCAAATAGGTCTCCTTCAAAGCGTCCGAGCCGTGCGCAGCCAGCGCGTCGATCGCGCCCTGCGTCAGCAGCGGACACAAACCAAACGACAGATTGGAGCTATTCCAGATCTCACAGACCGCCATGGCCACCACACCTGGCAGATTCTGGCCGCCATAAGCCTCAGGACAAGGCAGCGCGCTCCAACCGGCTTCAGTAAATTTTTGATAGGCCTCTTTCCAGCCGTCTGGCGTGGTGACCACACCGTCGGCCAACTGCGAGCCCGCCTGATCACCCAGAAAATTTAGCGGGTCCAGCACTTCGGAGCCAAACCGTCCGGCCTCCTCGACAACCGCCCGTACCGTGTCTTCATCGAGACCATCGTACAAACCGCTCTCAATCAAGCCATCAAGATCAACAGCAGCCTTGAGTGTACTCATGATGTCGTCTACTGGAGGCCGGTAGGTCATGGTATTTCCCTTTTTCGGTTCCAGCGCACTAATTCTGACGAGCGCGAGAATTGGAATCGGCTGATTTCACAATCAGCCGGGACGCGGTGATCGTTAACGTGGTCGTTGCAAAAGGCAAGCGGCACATCTCATCATAACACTACCATTAGCCGTACCTGGCGAACACATATCCCTGTCATGTCAATCGAAACAGCGTCACCAGAAATAATTGCAAAAGCCGCCGCCGCTTTGTCGGCCGGAGAACTCGTCGCGTTTCCAACGGAAACGGTCTACGGACTTGGTGCTCTCGCAACGGACGATCGCGCAGTTGCAGAGATTTTCGCAACCAAGGCCCGGCCGCAATTAAACCCATTGATTGTGCACGTCTACGACGATGCCGCAGTGCAAAAGCTCGCCGTCTTTTCAGATGTCGCACAAAAGCTCGCCACTGCCTTTTGGCCGGGCCCGATGTCGCTTGTCTTAGCCATGCGCCAGCCGACATTGCTTAGTCCACTTGTTACAGCCGGCAACGACACCGTTGCCATTCGCGTTCCAGCACACCCTATAGCGCGGGATTTGCTGAAAGCCGTCGGGCAACCGATCGCAGCACCATCGGCCAATCGCTCCGGCCATGTCAGTCCAACGACTGCTGCACATGTCGCCGAAGATCTCGGCAGCCGCGTTGCACACATCATCGACGGCGGACCGACAACCCATGGTTTGGAATCAACAATTGTTGATGTCAGCGGACCTAACCCGATATTGCTTCGTCCAGGAAGCATCACGGCCGAGATGCTGGCAAACGTGCTTGACCACGACATCATCATCGTCAACAAAAAGACCAACACGCCAAACGCGCCCGGCCAACTTTCAAGCCATTACGCTCCAAATGCGGCTTTGCGATTAGATGCTGAGGCAGCAACACATGGAGAAGCACTTCTCGCGTTCGGACCATTGAAAGCTAAAAGCACTGCGCCCGTATTCAACTTAAGCGAAACGGGTGATTTGGTCGAAGCGGCTGCAAACCTGTTTGCGGGACTGCGCTATCTCGACGACCAGGGCACGAATACAATTGCTGTGATGGAGATACCAAATCATGGCCTCGGTGTCGCGATCAATGATCGCCTGGCGCGCGCAGCTGCACCGCGAAGCTAGACGTAATACGAACTACCAAACGCCCCGCGTCACTCCGACGTAAAAGTACGTCCATACCGTGGGCGGAAACCATTGCCGCGACGGCAGGGCTACACGCTTGGGCACCAAACGGTTGTGCAATGCATCTTCAATTGCACGCACCAACAGCGGCAGCGCTGTCGCGGCCTGCACGTGTTGGTAGGTCATGATAGAATCGTCCTCACCATAACCAACCGGCGCCTGGTAAAGAACGTCACCGGTATCAACGCCACTGTCGACGAGGTGGATCGTAACACCTGCGTTCTCACCATCACGTTCCGCACGCGCCCAATAGGCCGGATGTTGGCCGCGGTACTTCGGGTTCGTGCCTGCATGGTAGTTGATAAACGGGGCAGCCACGGCGCCAAGTGTTTTACGCGAGATGATGCGCGTGCCGTAAACAGCGACGACGTCGGGTTCCAACTCAGCCAGCAGCTTTCGACAAGCCTCGGTGTTGACGCTGTCCACATGATGAACTGTGACGTCGGGGTTCGCGCGTGGATTGAGATCTTTGGTGTGCCAAATTTCCTGCAACCGTGGACGATAACGCTTGCCAAACGACCGCAACAAAACACCCAGTAGCACCTGCCCGGTAGCAGCAGTCACACCGTTAAGCCGCATCCGCCGCCGAATGATCGCGGACTTTGCCTCAGGCTGCTCCTGAATGACGGTTACGGGACCAATGCGGGCGATCAAACCGTTGACAATGATGTTGCCCAAGGTCCCACCGGCCGTCAGCACGACAACGCGGGTCCCAGTCATAGCTGCCGCGGGGGAGGCATTGGAATTCGATTGCGGTGAGGTCACGTCAGTTTAGCCTTGCGGAACGATAACAATTGCATCGTTCGCACAGCAAAAATTGCGCCACTGTTCTAATTGCAACTGTGTTGTAGGCACACGCCCACTTCTAGGTTCTCATGCCCCGGCGGTCGCCTTCTACCCGGGCAGACGCTGATGGCCAGCTTGCTGCCACCCAGTCGTCGGTGCCAAACAGCCAGTACCAAATGCGGTTGCGGCGGTGATAGCGCTCAACCGTTGCTCGGTACATGCCATCCATGTTGGCTGACATCGTCTCAAGCATCTGCATGGGTCTTCCAGCTTCTACCACAACGGTGTCCATTCGGGCTGTCATCATTGACATATCCCGAGCACCGGCCTCACGCCACGTTTCAATCGAAGTCGCAAGAGTGTGCTGGTTCGCATTCAGCTTCATCAACGCTTCATGCACCTGTCCGACCTCATGGACAAACTCTGATGTATCCTCGCGGTCGCGATTTATCTCGGCTGCGAGCAACGCCTGCATCTCTGAAAGCGACTTGGTAAGGTCGCTGCGCTGCGCCATCACATCGGCAGAGAAGCCTTCAAAGCGTTCGACGAGCCGTGTCATCGTGCGATCACTCGTGACGGCCTGGGCTGCGACGCGATCATCCAGCGCTTTAAGGTCATTTGCCACCGCTGAATTCGAGTGCATTAGCTCAGCACTCGTCGCGATGAGGTTGGCAACATCTGTCGGATCACCACCTCCGTTCACCACACCTTCTTCGATGACGTCAAGCCGATCCAATACCGGTTTAAGGTCAACATCGACACTGCCGCGATCTGAGATCAGCGTCTCCAGATCGGAAATCCGGTCGGCGACGTCCGACATGTCATGGCTTCGATCTTTCACCAGCTCGCGAATAGTCCCATCGACAGTGTCCAAGCGATCCAAGAGTGGCGCAACGTCTACATCCACGTTCCCATCGCCAAAACGCGACAACTGTTTTTCAATATTACCCAGACGGCCATTGAGCCCACCCATCTCACGCATCAACGCTTCAATGCGATCCGCCAAACCCTGATCATAAGCAGGAGCCGGTGGGGGGGCAGGTTCCGGGTAGCGGTCGTATTCGACATAAGGTGTTTTAGGCGGCGGTGGCTCCGGCAGCGGATCACTTGTGCCATATGTTCGGCGCTCATAAGCCAGATCCTCGCTAAGTGCGCGCACCATCTGTTCCAACGTTTCGATGCGTGCATCCTGTATGGAATCTGTCGCTGAGTTGGGCACTGCAGTGCGAACGGTCTGGCGATATCCGTATTGGCTACTTCCAGCCGGCATACGGATACGTTCTCTCGGTGTTTCACGCACGGTACTTGATCCTCTTGTTTCAAAACGATCGGTGTTGCGATCG
>JAJFHI010000097.1 GCA_021775715.1 Hyphomicrobiaceae bacterium
CGCCCACACGACGAAGCCGACAACACCAATCGCCACCATTGCGTATGCCATGCCGAGATAGCCGAATACTGGCTTATTCGAGAATGTCGAGATGATTTGGCTGACCATGCCGAAGCCTGGCAGGATCAAGATGTAAACTTCGGGGTGACCGAAGAACCAGAACAGGTGCTGGAACAGGATCGGATCACCGCCGCCAGCGGGTTCAAAGAACGTCGTGCCAAAGTTGCGATCTGTCAGAAGCATCGTAATGGCGCCGGCCAGTACTGGCAGCGACAGCAACAACAGGAAGGCTGTCACAAGAACGGACCAAACAAACAACGGCATCTTATGGATCGTCATGCCTGGGGCACGCATGTTGAAGATCGTTGTAATGAAATTGATCGCACCCAGGATCGATGAGGCACCAGCCAGGTGCAACGCGAGGATAGCAAAGTCCATCGCAGGACCTGGCTGACCAGTTGTCGAAAGCGGGGCGTAGATCGTCCAACCACCACCTGTACCCATGCCACCTGGAGGGCCTTCAAAGAACATTGACGACAGCAACAGGATGAACGCAACCGGCAACAACCAGAATGAAATGTTGTTCATGCGCGGGAACGCCATGTCAGGCGCACCGATATGCAATGGAACGAACCAGTTACCGAAGCCACCAATCATCGCCGGCATGACCATGAAGAAGACCATGATCAGACCGTGGGCGGTGACGAACACGTTGTACATGTGGCGACCGGCGTCGATTGCGTCTGCCGGACCATCGCCCACACCGTAAACCATGTGTGCTAGGCCGTGGAAAATCTGAATGCCAGGCTCGGCAAGCTCCATGCGCATGAAGACGGACAGCAAACCACCGATAACCCCCGCAATCATCGCGAAGATTAGGTACATCGTGCCGATGTCTTTATGGTTGGTCGATAAGAACCAGCGCTTGAAAAAAGTGGGCGCGTGGTCGTGACCGTAAGTTGCGTCTGCAGTGTTACCCATCGTTATTTGCCCTGTCACTTGGGTTTGTCTTGAATGTTTCCAGATGACGGCCGTTGATTAAGATCAGCCATCACGATTACTTTGCTTGCCGCAGCTACTTGTTTGCCTTTAATCCAGCATTTGCAACAGCTTGGCGTCCAGCGTGGTGCAGAGCGGCGCTTTCAATGATTGCCTGGGCGGCGTCATCGTCATCCGCCTTCTTCGCTTCAATCCACTTGTCGAATGTCGCTTGATTAACAACGCGAACCGCGATCGGCATGAACGCGTGGTCCTTACCGCAGAGCTCGGAGCACTGACCGTAGTAAATGCCTTCTCTCTCGGCGTTGAACCAAGTCGAGGTCACACGGCCTGGGACCGCGTCTGTTTTGGAACCGAAAGCTGGTATGGTCCAGTTGTGGATAACGTCTGCGCCGCGAACCAGAACGTGAACATTCTTATTCACTGGAACAACGACTGCGTTGTCGACGGCCAGATTACGCGGTGCTGGGATGCCTTTTGCGACGCGTTCTTTAATGCCATCTGCATCCAGCATGTAGCTTTCAACCGTGAAACCGCCTTGGTCCGGATAGGAATGCTCCCAGTACCACTGAAACCCCGTCGCTTTGATCGTCAGATCTGCCTTTGGATACGAGTACTGCAGATTGAGCAACTTGAACGAGGGAACGGCAATCAAGACGAGGATTGCGATCGGCACAACGGTCCAAACGATCTCCAAAGTGGTATTGTGTGTGGTCTTGGTTGGAAACGGGTTGGACTTCTCATTGAACTTCCACATTACGTAAACCATCAGTAACGCGACGAAAATTGCGATCGCGATGATGATGATGTTGACGCCGTCGTGGAATGCATTGATTTGGCGGGCAACTTCAGTCACGGGCTCCTGCAAGCCCATCTGACCATCGAACGGTTGACCCGGCTCAGCGATTGCGCTCAGCGCAGTCGCGAAGGCGAAAGTCGAAGCGGCACCAATAACGGCAGCCGCTCGGCTAAGCCATCCTCTCAGCATTTCTTGCTCCTCAAAAATTCAATGTAGGCTTCGTAGCGAAGCCTATCCCCTAACCTATCGGAAGTGACCCCGCCAGCTGTATAAGCCGCGAGCTCATTCCCCTTGAGCCTGATCACCGCAACTTACCGATCTCTTTCGAACTCTCAGCACTGCTGTAATTTTCAGCAACTCTGCAAACCGCGAAATAGTGCAAACTATCTGCGACAGGTCGCATGTATTTCGTATTCCACTAAAGATGCACAGATATGCGGCTTTGCTCAACAGCCGCTTTATGCGGCATTTGCGCGTTATGCTAGCTATCTCCACAGATTAACTCAGCCAACAACTCAAGCAAATGGACCTAAGTCTCGGCCTCAACTGCCTGTAAGTCCCAATTTAGCCCGATTTTTCTTTGAGATCAGACAAGGTTTTGCTGAGGTAGGACCGATGCGATTCGCCCTCGATGCAGCCGTTTTCCGCGGAGCCCAAAATTGACATATATACCTGCCGCCGACGCTAAAGAGTCAGCCCTAATCTGGATGCTGATTGTAGCTGGGCGCAATGTCGCAGTGCTGACCTTGATGTTAATTAGCCTCTCCATAACAGGTGGCCCCTTGGCTCCATCCCAGGCGCTTGCGCAAGAAGGTGGCACCGTACGCTCCCAGCATGGCGACTGGCAGGTGGTGTGCAAACCTCCACCGCCAGGCGCCTCCAACGAAGTGTGCGCACTCGTCCAAAGCGTAACGGCTGAAGACCGCAACAACGTTGGCCTGACCGTCTACTTCCAAAAGTTTTCCAACGGCACACGTGTACTGCGTGTATTTGCGCCGCTTGGCGTTCTGCTGCCTCAGGGTTTGGGTTTGAAAATCGACAACGTTGATGTCGGCAATGCACCGTTTCTGCGGTGTCACACATTTGCCTGCTATGCCCAGGTGGTGGTCGAAGAAAAACTTATCGGACAGCTGAAAACCGGCAAGACAGCAATTTTTATTATTTTCCAAACAGAAGAAGCCGGAATCGGCATTCCCATTTCACTCGCTGGTTTCGAACAAGCGTTGGCAAAGCTCAATTAGGTAACGCACTCAACCGGGCGCTCAGAACAAACGTCTGAGCCAATGATTGCGTTCAATTTATTCGTTGCATCAATGCATGCGCTGTCGTGCGCGACCTTGCGCAATAAAATGCATTTCGAATGTTGCTGGACACACAAACGTCCCTGAATTGCTGTGTTTGGCGAACGACCTCAGCAAATAAACGGCAGCAGCTTCGCCCTTTCGCCACTTTTATTTAGTCAACGTAGAGATGACGCGGGGGGTGTCACACTGAGGAGTTGCGCATTGACTAAGAACGC
>JAJFHI010000098.1 GCA_021775715.1 Hyphomicrobiaceae bacterium
CGAAATTTCGAAAATGTGAGCTTGATCAGGGGGTTCAGGTCAGGTGCTGACCGCTGTCGAGCGCGATCATCTGGCCAGTCATCGCCATGGCCTGGAGAATAAACATTGCGGTGTCAGCAATTTCGTCTGGGCCTGGTGGACGTTTTAAAAGCGTGGCTTCCCACTCGGCGCTGAAATCGTCCTTGCTTTGGTGGACGCTTTGCAGGATCGGGCCGGGGCCGATTGCGTTGACCCGGATATTTGGAGCCAGGGCCTGGGCCAGCATTTGTGTCGCCGTCCACAAAGCAGCTTTCGATACGGTGTAGGAAAAGAATTCAGGACGAATATTCCAGACCCTTTGATCGACAATGTTGATGATGTTGCCTTGCAATGGGCGATCAGTATCGTTGTCAGCAGTGTTCAGATTTTCCGCAAATGCCTGAGCGAGAAAAACGGGCGCTTTAAGGTTGGCGTTGAAGTGGGTGTCCCAAAGTTCCGGTGTTGTGGTTTCTATCGCATCGTCCTGGAATTCGGACGCGTTATTGATCAGGCAGGTCGGTACGCCAAGTACTTCAATGCATTGTGGAATAAGCGCTTTGACGGCGTACATATTTGTGAGATCGCCAGACAGCGCTGCCGCATGCCCACCGCTGTCTTTAATGGCCGCCACTACAGCGTCAGCAGCGGTGCGTGACTTGCGATAATGGATGCCAACGGCCCAGCCGTCGGCAGCCAGACGTTCGGCCAAAGTTCGGCCGATGCGAAATGATGCGCCGGTAACGAGTGCGACGCGCGGCGTTTCGTTGAGTTTGTGCATAAGGTGGGGAAGCTTTGCGGATGGTTGGGGTTTTTGAGGTGAAAGGGGGCATGTTTTCCGCTTCACGGTAATAGCATTTGCTCGAAACTTTTGGGAATTTGTGCGCCGGACCCGAATCCAACTGTGATTAGCAACACGAATTGCGCGATTCAGAGAAAAAGATCTTCCGTGATTCGTTTCTCAGAAAATCAAGCCATCTGCATGCAAATTAACTTGCGAATAATTTGTGCAACATGCCTGTCTAGCGAGCAATTTTTCGGCCCGATTGTGAGCCGTAATGCGCTAATTTTAGTCACAATATCAATAGCGTTGCTCATTCGTGACAGCCCCGCAGACCGAGTCGGTTGTTGGTATCCTTTTGCTTGAAAGAGGCGGGGCGCTCGGTGCTTTGTAGCGGCAAGAGAGCTTTTGCAAATGAGCATTTGCTCGGGGCCGAAGTTAAACATTCGGTGTTTGTCCCAAACGGCTCGTGCTCAAAATAGATGATTACTGGGGGTTATTGTAACCATGACGATGTTCAAAAATGTACTTGGCGGTCTCGGGGCAATTGCTCTGGCGACAGTCGGCGCGACAGCGGCAAGCGCGACGGACCTTGTTCCTGCGGGTTCGAAACTTGATTTGTCTGCCAACATTGGCGGCACATCAGACTACATTTTCCGTGGCTTCTCGCAGACGGCTGAAGATCCAGCCGTCCAAGGTGGCGTGGACGCGACTTACGGCCTGTTCTACGCAGGTGTGTGGGTGTCTAACCTGGACTTCGGTGAAACTAGCACCGCTGGTCAAGACGTCGCAAACGTGGAACTTGACCTCTATGCCGGTGTGACGCCTAAGCTGGGTCAGTTCGACTTTGATCTCGGTGTTATTTGGTATCTCTACCCAGGTGCTCGTGATCCAGGCGCTGAGCTCGACTACGTTGAGCTTAAGGCTGCTGTCAGCACCGAGATCTTCAAGAGCCTGACTGGTGGTATTACATATTACTACTCACCGGAATTTACTGGTGAAACGGGTACGGCACACGCTGTTGAAGGGTCGTTGAGCTACGAATTGCCTGCGATCATGAAGGTAACTCCCAGCGTCTCCGGTTTGGTCGGTTATCAGCAGGTTGCGGATCTTACATTCAGCTCGACAGATGCAAACGACGACGAGTACCTCTACTGGAACATCGGTCTTGGACTCGCTTACCAGAACTTGTCTCTGGACTTCCGTTACTGGGATACCGATATGGACAACGCGTTCTGTTCCGGTCAGCTTTTCCAGTGCGACGAGCGGTTCGTATTCTCAGCAAGCGTTTCGTTTCCATAAGCCGACGTTAGAAACAACTTTGTAGTTTCATCCTTCCAGGGTCGTTGTTGATCCAAAGGACTTGAGATCAAATACAGAAAACCGGCACCCAAGAAATTGGGGCCGGTTTTTTGTTTGGCGAAATGTTGGAGGCTTTGACAAAAAACAATTGCACGCGTCATCGTCTGTTTGCGATGGATTGTGCTGCTCTCGTTGTCTTGTCTGCGGCTGGGCCCCTGTGAGGTATCTAGATTAAATCAACCATCGCCATCGAAGATGTCGCCGATGGGGCCAAGGATCGAACCTTCTCCAGTGCCACCTGCCGGTGTGGCGTTGGCCAAAACGCGGCCCGCCAGTCGCGAGAACGGCAGACTTTGCATCCACACCCGTCCAGGGCCGCGCAACTTGGCGAAGAACACACCTTCGCCGCCAAAGATCATTGATTTGACCGACCCCGCGCGGACGATGTCGAATTCAACAGAGGGCATCATGGCAGCTATACAGCCAGTATCAACGTGTAGCTCTTCACCAGGTTTCAAATCGCGCTCAACGATCGTTCCGCCGCAGTGGACGAATGCGTATCCGTCGCCGTCGAGCTTTTGCATGATGAAGCCCTCGCCACCAAACAGACCCGTCATGATCCGGCGTTGGAAGTGCAGCCCGATTGACACGCCTTTTGCGGCGCAAAGAAACGCGTCCTTTTGCGTAATGAGCTGACCACCGAAGTCGCCGAGATGGAAGGCGAGGATGCTGCCGGGATAAGGCGCAGCAAACGCCACGCGGGCTTTGTTATGGCCCTGGTGCGTAAACACGGTCATGAACAAGCTCTCGCCGGTTAGGACGCGTTTGCCGGCGCTCGCAATCTTGCCCAGGATGCCCGTCTCAGGTTTGCTGCCGTCACCAAAGATGGTGTCCATATGGACCGAAGCATCCTTAAACATCATGGCGCCAGCTTCAGCAATGGCGCTCTCGCCGGGGTCCAGTTCGATTTCGACGAACTGCATTTCATGCCCTTTGATTTCGAAGTCGATTTCGTCGGCTGTGCCGCCGCTGGAATAGCCGTGACGTCGAAAACCCGAACCCGAAATGCTTGGGACGCCCGATGATGTTTGTTTGCCAGCCATTTCAACCCCTCAAAAAATCGAAAATTTCATGCCCGGTTACAGTGCCTAACAGTGCGCGCGTGACGCGCCATCACGTCCAGCGTATTGATTGATGCGATTGAGCTTCGCGATCTAATCGAAACTTTCGTGCGCTATCGCTTCGCTGCTTGAGCGCGGGTTGTTTCACGACCACCACGCTACCAGGGCGCAGTTTTAGAATACAGCGTGGTGAGGTGTTGATTTAAGCAACCAAAAAACAACCAAGAATCGGAGACGAAATGGCAAAGATGGCAAATGAGATAGCTAAATCAATGTATTGAATATAAAAATCCCGACATGTCCCTGTCATGAGCGGACGTTATGGTTCACCCACTGAATTGGTCCTGTTGATGCGTATCTCACACACCCCGCTGTGGAAGACGTGCCACTTGGACCACGAGTGGTGCCGTCGCTTGCCCTCTCTTGGCGCACCGCTCCATTTGGGGGTCAGCTTTATGGGTTCGTTGGAAATAACTTACCCCGCTGCCGATGAGCCATGAAGCTGGCCGCTTTCTTTTTTGGTCTGTTGATCAACCTGGTCCCAACGCGTTTTTGTTGTGCAGACGGACATTGTTCCATGCGCGCTTCATGCGGCCGGTTTGCCGACAATGTCGGCCATCTGCAGCGCGATCATCCGATCGAGTTGCCCCTCAAATGGCACGGTAAACACAGACAAACCTCTTGGGTCGGTTTGCCAGGATTGGATCTCTTTTTGGAAGCCAGCAATGTCTGGCGGCGTGGCGTTGGTGTTATCGCAGGCGAGCACACTCGCGCGGAAGGCTCGCTCCGACATCGGTATGAAGGCGATGTTGGTTTTTGCCGGGTTCGAATTTGCCTGCCGGGTCGGGGCATTGGAGGCGGCAGCGCAGATGATGGTGCGCTCATCTTCAAGTCTAACGACGGCGCCAATGATTAGTCGGCTGCTTTCAAACCCCGCAGGCGTGCGATAGGTCCAGCTTTGCCCGGCCGCCAATTTATCGGCTTTTGCAATCATGTGATGCCCCCCAACCTAGTTGCTCGTCCGGCCTTGCGGCACAACGGCAAGACTGGATGCTAAGCCACAACATGTCGGCTTTGAGGCACAACCTGAATGCTATCCACAATTGGATGCGTTCGGATTTTGCAGGTGTCGCCGTGCAACATAAGTTAGTTTGGGTTGTCTTCGATTTTCAGGAGCTGCGTGTCGGACGCAAACTGCTGCAGACTATCTGCTGTCACTTTTTCAGATGGCTGCTGCGGTGCTGGCGGTCGCGGTGCTTGAATTGCAGTTTTCAAGAGCACAAGGTCTTGGCGACCTAGTCCATTCCCGTTTTGCGGCAACGGCGCAGAGGGTGAGCACGGCGCAGAGACAATTTCACCTGTGTCGCGATCAAGATGAAGTGCAGAACAATTTTTTATGTCCTGCTGTGCTGAGGCGTCTTCGGAAACGGAGGCAGGCGGGACGCTCTGAGCTTTCTTTGTGTTTACATCAGGCTGCACGGCTTCGCGCTGTTTCACGCTGCCGGTTTCTATGCTGCTGATGACAACCGGTGCTGACTTTGATCCATCTGTAATCGTGACAGAGTTTTGAACCGGTATGTACTGCACGCTTTGTGACGACGTAGGGCCTGCTAGAACAACGCCGGTGACGAAGCTCCAGAAGCCAACCAGATGCCAGAAAACGACGCCTGCGAAAAAGCATAAGACGCCGTAGCCAAAGGTGCGAACAGCGCTCATTTTCGTTGCTTTGGGTTTGGTGGCGAGAAGTTCGGATCGTGTCGGAGTCGCATTCGCGGCGCCGGCCAACGCTTGCGCATAATCTGGCGGTGCAGTCACCACTTCGTAATTTTTGCTGGTCGGCCAGATCGTCACGTTCCGTGCTCCCATTACTGATTCGCTATGAACCAGTCTGGAGAGCATGGTGCTTCGCGGGCAAGTGGGAACGGTTGCTAACTCAATGGCACAACTGTTTTGTCCACAGTTCTTATCGCCGAAAGTAACGCGTGCCCAAAATTTGACCTAATAGACTGGCCCGCGCCAATGCATCAGGTCACTACATCAAAGACCGTACGGACGCTCGTGCTTGTTTTTTTTAGGCCTAGCTTGCTGTCGCGGTTTTGAGCTGGCGCGAACCGGCGGCACGAACATCTTCTTCGCTGAGCAAAGCCGCCGTTGGTTTTCGTTGCTTCCGCAAGGTTGCGGCTCGCCCTTCTTGTTAAAGCAAATACGGACTTCGCGCAGTCGGTTGCCAGGCCTGCCGCAGGAGATCGCCAGCATATCCGGGCGAAGCTGTGGGTTAAGGCGGACGAATTCAGCGGAGAGCTGGTCGGGCGAAACAAACTGCGCTTCTTCCGGCAGGACGTAGCGTGCCGGAACTTTGATGCTCGCGTAAAGTCTGCGTGAGAGGGCGTAGTAACCGGCAGGCGACAGACCGGAACACGTGCCGTGCTTTTTATATTCGTGGATGGTCAGGCGTCGGCTCGGCATAATATCCTGCATCTGGTCGATAACGCTGTTGGGCACAAACGGTCGTTTGCCGATGCGACAGTTGCCGGGGAAGCCGCGGTTGTACTGTGGCCAAAGACCGTGCAACACAAACGAGTAACGCCGACCATCACGTGGATTGCATTGTTTGTCGTAGCCTTTGTTGCGCCGTGTTGCGCAGTGCGTTGGGCTCCATGACATGACGAGCGCGTAGTAGTCGAACTTTCCAGCAACATGCGCACGGTCGCGATACTTTTTGTTTTTGTACGTGTTGCGCTGGGTGTTGGCCGACGATGTCGCGAGAATTGTGGCCAAACCGAAACCAAGAAGAAGGGATAAAAGGCGCGGCATTTCATTTTCTTTCTGTCGTGGAAATCTATCGACCGCTTCAGTCGACGGCGGACAATAGCGGGAGAAGCATCGTAGGCAAAGGGCGGCTGGGCCTCAAGATTTGTTCATTTTCTCATCACACTTGTTTCAGCATCAGATCTCGGCGAAACGCGCCAGGATGCGGGCCCAACTTCGCGCACCCTTTTGGAAGCTTTTGAGATTGTATTTCTCGTTTGGTGCATGAATGCGGTCGTCTTCAAGTCCAAATCCGATCAACAGGCTATCCTTGTCGAGTGCGTCGCGAAACGACGTCACAATCGGAATAGACGCGCCGCAACCCATCAAAAGTGCGGGCTTGCCCCATTCGTCAGTCAGTGCTTCTGCAGCGGTCTTGGTGGTAGCGGTGGTTGTGTCAAACGCAACGCTGGCGCTGCCATGCGGATTAAGGAATTCTACCTTACAATCGTCCGGCGTGCGGTCTCGGACAAACTTTTGCAAGGATTTCAAAACAGCATTGGGGTTCTGACCGGGCACGAGGCGGCAGGTAAGTTTGACGCTTGCTTCGGCCGGGATAATGGTCTTTTCGCCAACTCCCTGATAACCGCCGGTGATGCCATTAAACTCCAACGTTGGCCGCGACCAGAGTTGCTCCAACGTAGACCTGTTTTTTTCACCGGCAGGAGTTTTAAGACCAATTGATCCGAGAAATTCTTTATCATTGAATCCAATGTCTGCCCATTGCCGCTTCTGTTTTGCCGTCGGTGGGATGATGCCGTCGTAGAAGCCGGGAATCGTGACGCGGCCTTTGGAATCGAACATTGCACCCATTATGGAGGTTAGCGCGCGAATGGGGTTCATTGCCGGGCCACCATAGAGACCTGAGTGCAGATCACGTTTTGGCCCGCGCAAAATGATCTCAGTTCCCGCAAGCCCGCGCAGCATTGTCGTTATGGCCGGTGTGTCCTTATCGAACTGACCCGTGTCGCAGACGAGCACGAGGTCGGCGGCTTTAAGTTCCTTTCCATGCTTGGCGAGAAATCCTGGCAGTGAAGGCGAACCACATTCCTCTTCGCCCTCCAGAAGGACGGAGACGGCAATTGGCAATTCGCCGGCCACTTTCTTCCAAGCGCGGGCTGCCTCGAAGAACGTCATCAGCTGGCCTTTGTTGTCTTCGGCACCGCGCGCAATAATGACCTTGCCGTTGCCCTTTTCAGTGGCGATGCGAGGTTCGAACGGTGGCGAAGTCCAAAGCTCAAGCGGTTCCGGCGGCTGCACATCGTAGTGGCCATAGAAGAGGACGTGCGGAATACCTTTTGCAACGGTCTTGCGGTCGTGGGCGACGACCATGGGGTGTCCGGTGGTCGTGACAACCTTGGACGTGGCAAAGCCGATGTCCTTGAGTTGGGCAGCACACCAGTCTGCGGCCCTTCGACAATCATTTTTGTACGCAGGATCTGTGGATATACTTTTGATTTTCAGAAGATCAAACAAGCGGTCAAGCGCTGCGTCGCGGCTGGAGTTGAGTTCTTTGAGAACCAGGTTGAGAGGTTCGGCCATGTCGGGTTCCATTTGTCGGGTCGAATGAGCGGCGCACAGTGCGCCAAGCTTGCTTGTACGTCAAAGCCCACGTTGGCCAGGATGTTCGTCGATGCGTTAGGCGCCGGGCTGCATTTCAACGGCGGCGGTTTTGATTGTGGTTGAGACCTGCTATTGCAGGATGCTGGAAGCAACAAGAAACCAGAAACTGTGGCGCCATGCCAACGCGGCAGGCGACGCCAAGACCGGAATGAGACGGCGATGGTCAGGAAGAAAACAAACAAACTTGAAAAAATGGTTTTTGTGTTTGGCGGTGAAGCCTCTGATGGTGGTGCGCACCTAAAGCACCTTCTCGGCGGTAAGGGTGCTAATCTTGCTGAGATGGCAAATCTCGGTCTGCCGGTGCCGCCGGGTTTTACGATCACGACCGAAGTCTGCGATGCTTACTATAGAGCCGGCAAGACACTCGCCGACGCGCTTCAGGGCGAAGTCAACGCCGGGCTTGATCACATTGCCAAGATCACTGGCATGGGATTTGGAAATACCGAAAATCCCTTGCTTGTGTCTGTGCGCTCCGGCAGCCGTGCGTCGATGCCGGGTATGATGGATACAATCCTCAATCTCGGTCTCAACGACGAGACCGTCAGCGGCCTCGTCAAGCTGACGGGAGATCCCCGCTTTGTGTTTGATAGCTACCGCCGCTTTATTCAGATGTACGCCAACGTTGTGCTCGGCATTGATCACGGTGTGTTTGAAGATCTGCTTGAGAGCTACAAAAACCTCAACGCCATGTCGCTTGATACCGAGCTTTCGGCCGCCGACTGGCAAGCCATAGTCGAGCAATACAAAGAAGCCGTTCTGACGGAACTCGACAAACCATTTCCGCAGGATGTGCAGCAGCAGCTTTGGGGTGCGATTGCAGCCGTCTTCGGGTCCTGGCAAAACTCGCGGGCTAAAACCTATCGCTTGCTCAACAATATTCCCGACAGTTGGGGCACGGCGGTGAATGTTCAGGCGATGGTATTTGGCAACATGGGCGATAGCTCGGCGACGGGCGTGGCGTTCACGCGCAATCCCGCGACCGGCGACAAAGAGATTTACGGCGAGTACCTGATAAATGCCCAAGGTGAAGATGTCGTGTCCGGTATTCGCACGCCGCAACCGATCACAGAGGCGGCCGCGAAAATGTCTCGAGGCGATGCAATCTCCCTGGAAACAGCAATGCCGGAGACGTTTGTTGAGCTGGCAGGCATGCTGGAACAACTCGAGCGCCACTATCGCGACGTCCAGGACACAGAGTTCACCGTGCAGGACGGCAAGCTTTGGATGCTGCAAACGCGCAGCGGAAAACGCACCGTTGATGCTGCCATCACAATCGCTGTCGATATGGCTGAAGAGGGCATTATTACCAAAGACGAAGCTTTGCTGCGCGTCGAGCCGACGGCGCTCGACCAATTGCTGCATCCAACGCTTGATGAAAGTGCAGTTGGAAAGGCGATTGCGCGCGGTTTGCCGGCGTCGCCTGGCGCGGCATCGGGTGAGGTCGTTTTCACAGCCAATGAAGCGGAGGCTGCAAAAGCTAAAGGCCGTGACGTGATCCTGGTGCGCACTGAGACAAGTCCGGAAGACATTCACGGAATGCATGCGGCTGTCGGTATTTTAACCGCGCGCGGTGGCATGACATCTCACGCCGCGGTTGTGGCACGTGGCATGGGACGGCCATGCGTATCGGGTGCGGGCATGCTTCGCATCAACGAGGCTACCGGTGAATTGAATATTGGTAGCGATACGTTTAAGGTGGGCGACGTCATTACGATCGACGGCTCGACAGGGCGTGTTCTGCTTGGTCGCGCCAAGATGCGCCAGTCTAAGATGTCCGGCGCATTCACAACCTTGATGTCGTGGGCGGATGCGCGCCGGCGGCTCAAGGTGCGCGCCAACGCTGACATGCCACGCGACGCCAAACAGGCGCGCGAATTTGGTGCCGAGGGCATTGGGCTTTGCCGCACCGAACACATGTTCTTTGATGATGATCGCATCGTTGCGATGCGCGAAATGATCTGCGCGGAGGACGAGGTCGGGCGTCGTGCGGCATTGGCAAAGATCCTGCCAATGCAACGTGATGATTTCGTCGAATTGTTCGAGACCATGTCAGGTCTGCCGGTCACTATTCGCCTTCTCGATCCACCGCTGCATGAGTTTTTGCCAAAAAGTGAAACCGAACTCGAACGTGTCGCAGAGGGACTCGATGTCGGCCTGAGCCGGCTGACCGCGCGCGTCAAAGAGCTTGCGGAATTCAACCCCATGCTCGGATTTCGCGGCTGCCGTCTAGCAATCCGCTATCCGGAAATCACTGAGATGCAGGCGCGGGCCGTATTCGAAGCAGCCGGTATTGCGGCGCAGAAGACCGGCGAACCTGTGCGCGCTGAAGTCATGCTGCCGTTGGTGGCGTTTCGGCGTGAATTCGATGTGCTGGCAAACGTCATTCGCAAGGTTGGTGAAGAGGTCGCTCAAGAGCGCGGTCACGCTGTGCCCTACGACATCGGAACCATGGTTGAACTGCCGCGCGCCTGTCTGGTCGCCGACCGTATTGCGGCAGGCGACGACGGCGCCGCATTCTTTTCTTTCGGTACCAACGACTTGACGCAAACCACCTTGGGCCTAAGTCGTGACGACGCGGCTCCCATTCTTCAGAGCTACAGTGATCGCGAAATTTTCGCGTCTGACCCATTTATCTCTATTGATCGGGACGGTGTCGGAGCGTTGATTGAATTGGGAACACAAAAAGGTCGCCAGGAAAAACCTTCACTTAAGATTGGCATTTGCGGTGAGCACGGCGGTGATCCCGCCTCGATTGCGTTTTGTGAAGAGATGGGTCTCGACTATGTCTCATGCTCGCCGTACCGCGTGCCGGTCGCTCGATTGGCAGCCGCCCAGGCAACAATCCGCGCTGAGAAGCCTTTGGAAGAAAGCTGAGGCCGACTGAAACAGGACTGATGGACTGCAAAATGGGTCAGTCGATAAAGGGGCGGCGGTCTTCCTCATCGAGGGTCGGTCGGCGTGGGCGCGGGCCTGTCAGTTTCGGCAACAAAGCAAGAATGATGACTGCTGGCGGCAGAATGAAAGTCCAGGCCATCCAAAAGGAGTAGTCGCGGTTTTTACGCGCGCACAAAAATCCAGCCAGCGCTGCTGCCGCGAACGCTGTCGCCGCCCAAATTACGATATACTTCATGGCAACGTACTCCTGCGGCCATCGATAATAAATCATCACCAGTGGCGCAACTGGCGTCAAATATTGTCCAAGTCAGCGGATGCCTACCAAGACTTTGATAATTCAGAGTATATGCGACCAAGAGTTCGTAAA
>JAJFHI010000099.1 GCA_021775715.1 Hyphomicrobiaceae bacterium
CCCGCATGCGCGCCGCTGCCACGATTAATCAAAACCAAGGCCTGTTCTTCCGGCATCCGGCCTTGATAGGCTCGCGCCTCGAGCGAAACTTCCTCACCATTGAGCTCAATCGGCAGGACCGTCTCAACAGCCCAATCGATATCGACTTCAATGGATGTGACCACATTTGACTTCATGAAGATCTCCAGAGCCGTACTGGCCTCAGGCCATCTAGCTCATCCTAAATTGGGCCCTTTACTTTCGCCAACCCTGGCCAACAACGATTCCATTGGTTGCATCAGCAAAAACAAACAGTTACCCGGTAAAGTCGTTAATCATAAGCCTGACAATTGGGACAGCATCTGGGCCGAGATACGCTCCGCGACAGTCCGCTTCATATATCTCAGCCGCCTAAAGTAGCCCTATTTCTCAGGTTGAGACTACCAAAATGATTACGATCATGCGCCCCTTTTGGTTCCCAAATCCAGCCTGACCGCGGATTGGCAACTCCCCGAGACCGGTTCCCGAAGAGCCATTTGTTGGGCCGCAACCCATGCGATGATGGTGTTTACCAAGCATTTGTATTCACCGCGGAGACTATCGCAGGACCGCAGTAGTTTCGTCTCGCCGTTTTCGAGTTTATTTCAAATGATCGTCAACACCACGTGATTGTGACTCGTCAGAGCCGCGACGGCAGGCCTCAGCCCGAGAATCGGCCTCATTTGGATGACGCGCTTACCGGCCCGCTTTGCAGCACCTGGGCCTGCACACCACCCGGTGCCAACTTTGGTCGGCGACTTGAAACACGGCCCATGTTGACACCGCTCCAACCGATCTCGCCGGACAACCGGCCATACTCAATCTTTGGACAACGGTTCATAACGACGATCAGGCCCGCGGCTTCCGCTTCACTCGCCGCAACGTCGTTGCGCACACCAAGCTGCATCCAGATGACTTTTAACCCCAGCGCATCTTTGCGCGCGATGGCCTGACGCGTGACTTCGAGGGCGGCATCTGAGTTGCGAAAGATATCGACGATGTCCACCGGCGCCGGCAGCTCATCGATACTGGCATAAACGCGTTGGCCAAGTAATTGCTGTCCGGCAAGTCCCGGATTGACGGGGTGCACCTGATAGCCCTTGGCCAACAGATACTTCATAGCGAAGTAGCTCGGGCGGCTGGTGTTGGCACTTGCCCCAATGAATGCAAACACACGGTTGTTGGCCAACACACCTTCGATGAAATCATCGGAATAGGACAAATCAACCGGGCTCACGTGTGCGCCCCGAAGGCAAACAAGATAAATTGATCGATTGTTTTAGCGGCCACCAGGATCACGATTTGTTATCCCATGCTGGGTCACGCTTTTCGAGAAACGCGCCAATGCCTTCCTTGGCGTCACGCGCCATCATGTTGTGGACCATAACCTCAGCCGCCTCGGTGTAGGCCCGTTCAAGCGGCTTTTCAATTTGCGAGTAAAACGCCGACTTGCCGATTGCCACTGTCGCAGCCGACTTGGATGCAATACGCCGCGCCATGTCCATGGCTTCATCCATAACTTTGTCGTCCGGCACGGCACGGTTGACCAAGCCGTAATCGGCAGCTTCGGCGGCCGGTATCAATTCACCTAGCAACAGCATTTCCATCGCGCGTTTTCGCGATACGTTGCGCGACAGCGCGACCATCGGCGTCGAACAGAACAAGCCAATGTTAACGCCCGGTGTGCAGAAATTTGCCGTCTCGGCCGCGATGGCCAGATCACATGTCGCCACTAGCTGACAACCCGCTGCCGTTGCGGTTGCATGGGCCGCGGCAATAAATGGTTTCGGACAGTTGACAATCTTTATCATCACGTCGGAGCAAGCACTCATCGTTTGGCTGTAAAACGCACGGCCGCCGTCGTCGTCTGAACGTCGCGCCGTCAGCTCTTTTAGATCATGACCTGCACAAAACACCGGACCTTCGCCAGCCAAAATCACGGCGCGAATGGTTTCATCGCCAGAAACGACATCGATGGCATCGCTTAGGGCTGCCAACATAGCCAACGAAAGAGCATTGCGAGCTTTCGGCCGGTTCAATGTCAAAACGGCGATGCCGGGTTCGGGCTGCGACATCAACAAGATGTCACCGCCGAACGCTCGATCGCTGGCTACCAATTCTTCTGTTGGTGCTACGTTCGCCTCAGTCATTAATCCAGCGCCTTCTCTATCTCTACTCGGTTTATTTTTATTAGATCGATGTTTTCTTTAAACTCAATCTCGGGCGTTTCCTTAAGCTCGCTTTCGAGCTCTTTGACCACACGCTCTTTCTCCGACGCATCAAGTTTATCGTCAGATTGTATCTCCTGGATATCTTGACGCAAGTCCTCGCGCGGGTCCTGGTATTCGCCGCTGTCGGGATCAAAGCCTGACAGAATGGCCGCTATATTTGCCGCCACAAGCTGAAGACGCGCGAAATCTGAAAATCCATGCCGCTTGGCGATGCCGTTAAGTTCCTCGCGAAGCTCAGGCGTCAAAACATCTCCGGACGCCTCGATCTTACCGGCGACCTTCCTGATGTCGTCCTGAATGGCAATGAAGCCTTTGATGTCGGTGTCGACCAACTTTATCTGTTTCGAAAGATCATCCGCGGCAACCGTTCCGGGCACACCTAACACCAGCACGGCCAACATCGCGACACCCACGACAAGGCAAGCTCTAGATCCCGCTCGGCAGACGCTCAATCCTGCGCGCAACACGCAACCTCCAGGGGCCCGTTTAGGGCTGCAAACACGCCGTATTACTTCTCTTCAATTGGGATGCCACAGCCTTTAAGACCTGTCTCGGAAAAAAAGGAAGCCGGAGTCCAGATTTCCGCCGATACCACTCGCTTAAAGGGCCGTTGCCCCCTACTCTGTAGGTTGGAGCGGAAACTGCTTAAAAGTCAAAAAACTACCGAATACTGCGAAAACAAACCGTCGGCTCGCAACATTGATGTTTACCGCCTACGACGATGCCTTGCGGACCACAAGACCGCAGCCTGCACGCACGCCCTAATTAATTCAGTACCAGCACCATCACAAAGCTTGTCGCAAGTCCCGAAAGGCCGGCCAGACGGTTGTCGCCAAGACGATAACGCATATAGTTCAAAGCATGAGATTTGGGCGCGTTGCCGAACGCCGCTATCGAAAAAAAACGGGCTGCACCCCGTCCTCGCACCCGTACGATAGGTGACTGGAACGCCGTCTCAAGCGGCGCAGGTCTCTTTGTCATTCGTCATCCCTCATTGTGGATCACGATGAGCCAGAAAACCTCCTCTAGTAAAGCACCTCAGTCTGTCTCATAGGCTTTGACGGGGAACATCACGTGCATCAAGAAGACATGTGCGCTGCGATGAACGTACATCCAGAAAACAAATACCAGCGTCATGGTGGCCCGGGCATCAAGGCAATAATGGAGCTACTGTCCGGTTCATCTGCTCCAGCAAAAGATCGGGCTAACTTTCTGAGAGCGTGCGCTTTGAACTATGTAATCCAAGGTACCGATGCGCACGCAAAGAACTACAGCATTCTATTGTCCGCAGATGGCACCTACAGGCTGGCACCGCTCTACGATATAATTAGTGCATTGCCATATGCGGGAGCTGGCTATGAGAAGATGGCGATGTCGGTTAATCGGAAGGTAAAGTTTCGTACGATCTATCCTTCAGACTGGGAATCTGAGGCAAAAAAATATGGGTATGACGGTGAGCAAGCTCTTTCTTATGTGAGGTTCATGATCAGCAATGTCGCAGATGCCGCTGTAACGGTTATGAAAAAATGCGAGAAGGAAGGCTTGCGGACCAAGACACTATCGAAACTGGTGGACCTAATCGCTGGAAATGCCAAAAAATTGGCAAAGACTTATAAGTGAAGTCATGCTGTGAGAAACCAGCCAAATCACCTAGACTACCGGCCATGTCAGAAGGTAAACGAGTTTCGGCGCAAGCATAGCGCTTTGCTGAAGCAGCTCGCGAAGCGGGTTGTGACGAGAGTGAAGCCAACTTTGAAAGGCAATTAAAGAAAGTTGCGGTTGCGTCGCCGAAGAAAGATAAGGCCGAAGACAAGCCAAAGTGACGGTTGTTCATTTTGGTGAGATTCACGGTCTAATACCCCCATATTGCGGTGGGTTTGTAAAATATACAATCGCCGCTCAGATTGAGGTATTATTTTACCGCACAATTCAACTCATTGATATTATTATACATTTAAATGCTTCTTGGTTTTTAGTGTTGACACTGGCCGGAAACCCCAATAGCTGCTCGATCCAATAGCTCATCAACATTGCAAATGTCCGGGCCGATACGTTGTCGGCCCATATTTGCGCCAGAAGCTTCCGCTGGAGTTCAAACTCATGAAAACCATCGTGGCCAAGCCGGCCGAGTTGGAGAAGAAGTGGTACATCATCGACGCCACCGACCTTGTCGTTGGTCGTCTTGCCGTTCAGATCGCCACACGCCTTAAGGGCAAGCACAAGCCGATTTACACGCCTCACGTCGACTGCGGTGACAACATCATCGTTATCAACGCCGAGAAGGTCGTCTTTACCGGCCGCAAAAAAGAAAACAAAAAGTACTACTGGCACACGGGCCATCCTGGCGGCATCAAAGAACGCACGCC
>JAJFHI010000100.1 GCA_021775715.1 Hyphomicrobiaceae bacterium
CGGTCTAGGCGTGGTGGTCAACATACGCCATCTCGGCTGCGACCGTCGCTCCAAGACCCGAAAGCATATCAAAAAACCGTTGCGGATGTCCTATGCCGGCAAAAGCAACAACGGGCTATTCCTACAGCCAATCCATGTTACCGGTTGGCCGCGTGCGTGCCTCAATGACGGGGCCTGGGAAAGACCGGCGGAACTCTTCAACAAGCCGCGTCGGTGCAAGTGGTTCCCTGCCATTTGCAGCCTCGACCATCAAGGCTGTGTTGTTGATGACGATGGCATCAGTTTTCTCAAACTGGAAGGCGAGAGGCGCGCGCAATGGCCCGGCCGGTATCACAGCGCGATTGCCAAGGCCACGCACACCATCAATCACCGCCAGTGTGAGGTCTTTCTTCAAGCCAGGATTTTGCAGGCCATCGTCCATGATGATGGTTGTGATCGTGTCCTGTCGTGCCTCGATTGCGCGCGCACCGGCCCTGCGATCGCGCGATACAAGTGTTGGTGCGGTAGCTGCCAGAAGGATCGGTTCGTCACCAACTTCATTTGCGGTGTGGCGGTCATGTGCAACCCACATTGGACCAGCTTCGCGTCCGCCATAGCCGCGCGTCAGGAAAGCAGGGCGTTCACCGCGGGACATGAGACTTTGCGCGGTGAAAATCGCAAGCGGTGTTTTGCCAGCACCTCCCGCTGTAAGGTTGCCGACACAGATCACCGGGAGCCGTGAGCGATAGCCCACGCGTTTTTGGAAACGGCGCAACGCCGCGTCGCCATAAAAGCTTCCAATCGGTTCCAAGAGCCGAGCACGCCAATCTTCATGATCCGCGTACCACCAGGACGGTTCTTTAAGAGGCACGCTTCATTCCTATGGTTTCCGGAAGGAAAGGCAGCAGGTTGTCGACAGTTATCGCAAGCGCCCCTTCCAGAGTTTCTAGCGCATTGTCGGCACCGCTCTGCATGCGCTGGACTTCTGATTTATCCTTCAAAAGGGCGGCAAGCTTGAACGCCAGGTCGTCGGAGGATGCCACGGTATGGACCGCTTTGTTTCGCTTAAGCGTGGCGAACTCATCCTGGAAATTGTGTTGCGATGGCCCGGCGATGATCGCCGCGCCATGGCGAATGGCCTCAATTGGATTTTGACCGCCCCGGTCAACTAGTGTGCCGCCGATAAAAGCAAGCGGTGCCAGTTTGTAGAAGCTACCAAGTTCGCCAATGGTGTCGGCAATATAGATGTCCGTGTCGCTGGTCGGCAGGTCACCAGCGCTGCGCAGGGATGTGCGCAGACCATGCGCTTTCACCATGGCGGCGATTGTGGGACCACGCTCAGGGTGGCGCGGTGCGATGATCGTGCAGACGTCCGTAATGCGCTCGGCAAGCTGCTTGTGGGCGGCGACAATCAATTCTTCTTCGCCGTCGTGGGTGCTCGCACAAATGTAGTGCGGACGTCCGGCAAGGCTCTTTTCAAGGGCGTCGACCGCTGAGTCATCAACGGGCGGTGGCGGTGAATCGATTTTTAGGTTGCCTGACACGATGACGTTGGGCGCGCCAAGATCTGAGAACCACTGTCCCAGTCGTTTGTTCTGTGCCAGCACGATGGAAAAACGACCAAACAGTTGGCGGGCAACGCGCACTGACTTGCGCCAACGTTTGTAACTGCGCTCTGACATGCGCCCATTGACCAATGCGATGGGGATATCAGCGCTCTCGGTCTCGAAGATCAGGTTGGGCCAGATTTCAGATTCCGTGAAGATGGCAAGATCCGGCCGCCAATGCGCAATGAAGCGGGCAGCATACTGTGGTGTGTCGAGCGGCACAAACTGATGAATGGCGCGGGGGCTTAGGCGTTGGTCAGCAAGTTTTGCCGATGTGACGGTGCCTGTTGTGAGAAGGAACGTGAGATCTCGCCGACGCTCTGAGAGGGCTGCCATCAGCGGCAGGACGGCGTTGGTCTCGCCAACACTTGCCGCATGAAACCACAACATGACGCCATCGGGCCGCGCGGCTGTTGGTTCACCAAAGCGTTCGTCACGTCGGTCGCCAAGTTCCTTGCCCTGGCGTTCGCGATACTTCAGCATCAATGTTGCAGCGGGGCGCAAAGCGGATGTTGTTTTGCGATAGGCCTTCAGGCTGAAGCCTGGCTTTGGCGGCGGCGCGGGTGCACTGCGTTCCAACACTGATGCCGGTGTCGCGTTTTCAATATTGGCACCAGCTGTGCGATAGGCTGTTTTCGTCGTCGCATTCAACGCATCTTCAAGTTGCTGGCGATACATCTCGATCGCTGCGTCGTCAGCATCGCGCGGTACGTAAATAGGATCGCCCGACGCAAGTGCCAGTTTCGAAAACGGCAGATTGATCGTCAGCCGGCTCCAAGTTTTGAGCGCCCAGAAATAACGCGTGGCAACTGCAACGGGAACAATCGGACGCCCGGAGAGACGCGCGATCATGATGATGCCTTCACCGGCGCGCCTTGGTTTGCCGGTCGGCACGTCCGCGGTCATGACGACTGAGTTGTTATCTTTCAATGCGCGAACCGACGCGCGCAGCGCGTGCGCGCCGCCACGGTCTTTTTTGCGGGCGCCAGCACCGGCACCCCGGATGAGTTCAACGCCAAACTGGCGCATGGCTTCGCCGATGAGTTCCGCATCGCCATGGCGTGCGACCATCGCTTTGACCTTGACGCCGCCTGGATCCATCATGTGCAGCATCATGAACTGGCCGTGCCAGCAGGCGAGAATGAGCGGGTGCTCATCCTTCAGCTTCCGGCTCAAGTCCGGTGGCGTTTTGACAACTTTGGAAGTGGTCTCCACAAATCGGATGATCGACGCAAGTGCGCGCCCGGTGACCCGATTAATCTTCGTTTTACGATCAGGTGTGAGGGCCATTCAGCGGCTTGCCTTGCGGTCTTGTGGGAGCTTGCCACCGTGGCAGTCGGGCCACGGCACTTGATGTGATATCCTATAGCGCATAATAACCGGATGCGAAGATAGGCCGAAGCAATCGAACGTGATTTAAGATGACAGCCTTGTTGTTGATTGATTCGCCTGCAAACGCTCGCACTTTGGGGCTGTGCTG